>CAISIP010000082.1 GCA_903885415.1 uncultured beta proteobacterium | reverse complement strand
TTCAGCGCGCAGGACACCGTCGCGATGCCGCTGTGGATACGCCGCCTGCCGCGCGCCGAGTGCGCGCGCATCGCGCTGCAGACGCTGGCCAGCGTCGGCTTGGCTGAGCGTGCGTTGCACCGGCCCGCCGAGCTCTCCGGCGGCGAGCGCCAGCGCGTCGCGATTGCCCGCGCGCTGGTCACCCGGCCCGACTGCGTGCTGGCCGACGAGCCGACCGGCAACCTGGACCGTGCCAGCGCCGACGGCGTGTTCGATTTGATGCTGCAGTTGGCGCGCGACCAGTCAACGGCCTTCGTCGTGGTGACCCATGACGAGCGCTTGGCGGCGCGCTGCGCACGCCGGCTGCGGCTGGTGCTGGGCCAGTTGTCCGAGGCCGGCTGAGTCGCGCCGGCGGCTCACAGTATCCGGTTGAACCAGGCCAGCGACAGCGCCGCCGCGCCGATGGCCAGCACGGCGGCCAGCAGCGCGAGCAGGCCTGAAATCTCGGTCTCCTTTTTTTCTACCGTCAGGCGCGTGCTGAGCTTTTCGTAGACCTGCTTGAGCGTCTCGGCGCTGCCGGCGTAGAAATATTCGGCCTGCGTCGCCAGCGCCACTTGCTTGAGCGTCGCCTCGTCCAGCCGTACCCGCATCGACCAGCCCTCGAAGCCGATGGTTTCGCCGTCGACGGTTCCCACGCCCACCGTATACACCCGCACCCCCCGGTCCGCCGCCATCTTTGCCGCCTCCATCGTGTCGACCCCGGTGGTGCGTTGGCCGTCGGTCAGCAGAATCAGCGCGGCCGACCCGTAAGACCCCGGCGCCACCGGAACGAAGTCCTTTTTTTCCTTCTTCGGCGCCTGGTCGATGGCGTAGCTGCGCGGCTTGCCGCTGCCGTAGGTCAGCGCCGCCAGGTCGATGCCCTGGTCGGGGAACAGTTCCGCCAGCGATACCACGATGCCGCTGCCGATTGCGGTGCCGCGCTGCAGCTGGAACTTGTCGATCGCGGCGACCAGGTCTTCGCGGCTTAGCGTGGGCGGCTGCACCACCTGCGCCGATCCGGCGAAAGCGACGATGCCGACCCGCACGCTGCGCGGCAGTTCGGCCAGGAAGGCCTTGGCGGCGTTTTGCGAAGCGACCAGCCGGTTGGGCTTGACGTCGGTGGCGCGCATGCTGCCCGACACGTCCATCGCCAGCATGATCGTTTCCTGCGTCGACGGCAGCGCAATCACCGCGAAGGGGCGCGCCGCAGCCACCAGCATCACCGCAATCGCCAGCAGGAACAGCGCCGGCGGCAGATGGCGGCGCCAGTGCAGACGGTTCCCCATCGCCTCGCGCACGATCGACAGGCTGGCAAAGCGCAGCGCCAGTTGCTTCTTGCGCCTGAGCAGCCACCAGTAAGCGGCGATCAGCAGCGGCAACAGCAGCAGCAGCCACAGGAACTGCGGCCAGAGGAAGTTCAGCGGAAGGGTCATCGTTCTGCCTCGGTTGGTCGAACGCGGCTTGCGCGCGCTGGCGCTATGCCCCCGCGCGCAGATGCGCCGGCATCGCGCGCGCACCGGCGAGTCGGCTGCGTCGCTTGCGCAGGTCGGTAAATCGCAACAGCGACTGCAGCAGGTCGTCGTCGGTGCATAGCTCGAGCGCGTCGACACCGGCGCGGGTGAACGCCGCACGCAGTTGCGCGTCGCGCTGCTGCGCGAGCTGGGCGAAGCGGCTGCGAAAGCCGGCGTCGTGGGTGTCGACCATCAGCAACTCGCCGGTTTCGGCGTCGCGCATCGGTATCAGGCCGAGGTCGGGCAGCGCGCGCTCCATCGGATCGATCAGCCGCACCGCGATGACCTCGTGGCGCTGCGCGAGCATTCCCAGCGGCCGCTCCCAGCCCGGCTCGCTGACAAAGTCCGACACCACGAAGACGGTCGATCGCCGGCGCACCACCGCGGCTGCGGCGTGCAGCAGCTCGTGCAGCCGGGTGCTGCCCGACGCGCCGGTGGGCGGCTGCTGGGCATGCTGCGCGATGGCGTGCAGCAGCTGCAGCACCTGCATGCGCCCGCCGCGCGCGGGCAGCACCCGGTCCACCCCTGTGCGGTACAGCAGCGCGCCCACCCGGTTGCCGTGGCGGGTGAGCAGCCGCGCCAAAACGGCGACGAATTCGGCCGAGACCGCGCGCTTGCGCTGCGCGCCCGAGCCGAAGTCGACCGATGCGCTCAGGTCCAGCAGGAACCAGGCCGCCATTTCGCGGTCTTCGGTGAACACCCGCACATGCGGTACGCCCAGACGCGCGCTTACATTCCAGTCGATATGGCGCACGTCGTCGTGCTGCTGGTATTCGCGCAGGTCGGCCAGGTCCAGCCCGGCGCCGCGCAGCAGCGTGCGGTAATCACCCTGCAGCAGCCCGTCAAGGCGCCGGATCGTTCCCCACTCGAGCCGGCGCAGCATCTGCTCGGCGCCCGCCGTCGGTAGCGCCGGCGGGTCGCTGGCGGGCTTCGGCGTGGCCTTGGGTTTGAAGAACCGCAGCATCGACGGGTCCTGGGCTTTGGCGGCTGGCGGGCCGGGTCTCAGGCCGGCGCCGGAACATGCTCGAGCGGCCGCGCCGGCATGGCAATCTTGGCCATGATGGTGGCGATCAGGTCGTCCGCGCTCAGCCCTTCGGACAGCGCTTCGTAGGACAGCACCAGCCGGTGGCGCAGCACATCGGGAACCAGGTCGGCCATGTCCTCGGGCAGCACGTAGCCGCGCCCGCGCAACATCGCCAGCGCGCGGGCCGCCTCGGTGAGGTTGATCGTCGCGCGCGGACTCGCCCCGTAGCTGATCAGACGGCGCAGGTCCTTGAGGTCGTGCCGTTCAGGGTCGCGCGTCGCGGCTACGAGGCGCACCGCGTATTGCACCAGCGAAGGGTCGACATACACGTCGCGGCAGGCGCGTTGCAGTTGCGCCAGCTGCTCGGTCGTTGCCACCGCGCTGACCGCCACCGCCGGGCCGGTGACGCGCTGCACGATGACGAACTCCTCTTCTTCGCTGGGGTAGTCGACCAGCA
Organism: uncultured beta proteobacterium; assembly: GCA_903885415.1. Lineage (GTDB taxonomy): Bacteria > Pseudomonadota > Gammaproteobacteria > Burkholderiales > Burkholderiaceae_C > CAISIP01. Next base: position 3,960 of record CAISIP010000082.1, on the reverse strand, counting down.
CCTTCATCATGAAGCGGTCGACCTGCGCCTCGGGCAGCGGGTAGGTGCCTTCGGTCTCGATCGGGTTTTGTGTCGCCATCACCAGAAAAGGCAATGGCACCGGGTGCGAAACGCCGGCGATCGTCACCTGGCGCTCCTGCATCACTTCGAGCAGCGCGCTTTGCACCTTGGCCGGCGCACGGTTGATCTCGTCGGCCAGCAGCAGGTTGGTGAATACCGGTCCCAGCGCGGTGCCGAACTCGCCGGTCTTCTGGTTGTAGAAACGCGTTCCCACCAGATCGGCCGGCACCAGATCGGGCGTGAACTGGATGCGCTTGAAGCTGCCGCGAACCGTGTTGGCCAGCGTCTTGATGGTCAGCGTCTTGGCCAGCCCGGGAACGCCTTCGACCAGCAGGTGGCCCTGCGCCAGCATGGCGACCATCACCCGTTCAAGAAAGCGGTCCTGGCCGACGACGACGCGCTTGACCTCGTAGAGTATCTGCTCCATCAGCTGGGCGGTGTCGCGCGTCGCGGGGCGGGTGTCCATGGCCTTCCTCTCTGTTGGCAGGGGGTTTAAAACGGATGCATTCCGACCGCCAGGGCCGCGCTTTCGATCGGCACCGCGAAGCCGATGCCGATGAAGGTGCGCTGCTGACCGGGGTTCAGGATCGCGGTGACGATGCCCACCACCTGGCCATCCATGGTGACCAGCGGCCCCCCTGAATTACCCGGGTTGGCCGCTGCGTCGAACTGGATCAGGTTGCCGATTTGGTGGCCGCCGTCGGGCGAGCGAAACGAGCGCTTGAGGCCCGACACCACGCCGGCGGACGCGGAAGGGCCGATGCCGAAGGGAAAGCCGACTGCGAGCACCTGGTCGCCGCTTTGCAGGTCGTGCGTTGATCGCATCGTGGCGGCGATCAGGTCGTCCGGTATCCGGTGCGCCTGCAGCACCGCCAGGTCATTTTCCGGTTGCACGCTCTTGATCGACGCCGTGGTCTCGAGGCCGTCGGCGAATACCAGCCTGATCGTCTCTGCGCCCTGCACCACATGCAGGTTGGTCAGGATGATGCCTTTGTCGACGATAACCACGCCGGTGCCGACGCCGTGCTCCACCTCGTTGCGCCCGCTGGGCCCCGCCACGTAGCTGGTCACCCGCACCACCGAGGGCGCTATCTGGCCATAGGCGGCTGCGGCGGCAGAGGGCAGCGGGTTGGTCTCGAGGGTCTTGAGCACCGCGGCGTCGATGTCGTCCTGCGTCAGCTTGCGCGGCGCCTGAGCCAGCAGCAGCGCGACGGCCAGCAGCAGCGCGAGCGCGAGCAATCCGATCGCCGACCACAGCAGCCGCGGGTCGGATGGCGCCGGCCAGCGCCGGCGCTTGGGCGCGGCGGCGGCGGGCTGCGTGGGCGCCGCAGGAGCGCGTTGGCCTGCGGGGCTGGATCGGCTGTAGCGAGCAGGGCTGCGCATCGGTTCAACAGACTGGTGGGCGTGGTGGTTGGACGGGGCTTTCCCCCAACCTTAGCACGGCTGCGCCGGCTCAGCCGCGCGCGGGGCATCGGACCGGACGCGCGCAGGTGCCGAACGGGCATTGTGGACAATCGCGCTGCGCGCCGGGCATGGCCTATGCGCGCTTGCCGCCACCAAGTTAGTAAGGGGCTTTTCGCGATGGACTGCTGGATCGACACCCACTGCCACCTGGACGCGCCGGAATTCGCCGCCGACGCGCCCGCCGTTCGCGCGCGCGCCGCTGCGGCAGGCGTTGCCCACTGCGTCATACCGGCGGTGGCGGTGGCGCATTTTGACGCGGTGCGCGCGCTCGCGCATAGCTACGGCGACAGCTATGCGCTGGGAATCCATCCGCTGTGCGTCGCGCAGTCGCGCGAGCAGGATCTGCAGGAACTCGACCGCGCGCTCGGCGCGCATCGCGACGACCCCCGGTTGGTGGCGGTCGGTGAAATCGGCCTGGACTTCTTCGTTCCCGCGCTGTGCCAAAGCCCGCTGCGCGAACGCCAGGAATATTTTTATGCCGAGCAGCTCAAGCTCGCGCGCAATCAAGCACTGCCGGTGATCCTGCACGTGCGCCGCTCCGCCGACCGGCTGCTGCGCGCGCTGCGCGCGCTGCAGCCGGCGGGGGGCTGGAGCGGCATTGCCCACGCCTTCGCCGGCAGCGCGCAGCAGGCCGACGCGTTCGTGCAGGCCGGCTTCAAGCTCGGCTTTGGCGGCGCGCTCACCTTCGAGCGCGCCTTGGCGCTGCGCCGGCTCGCGGTCTCGCTGCCGCTGTCGGCGCTGGTGCTCGAGACCGATGCCCCCGACATCGCGCCGCACTGGCTCTACCGCACGGCGGCCGAGCGCGCAGCCGGACAGCCGCAGGGCCGCAACGAGCCTGCCGAGCTGGTGCGCATCGGCGCCCTGATGGCGGGTCTGCGCGGCATCGATGCGCAGGCGCTGGCGGCTGCCACCCGCGCCAACGCCTGTGCCGCGCTGCCGCGGCTGGCGGGCCTGCTGGTATAAATCCCCATGTCCCTGAACGCCAAAGTCCCGCTTGCCGAAGTCCATTTTTCTGACCAGGGGCCGGTGCGCCACCTGCATCTGGACTCGGTCTGGATCCAGGGCTCGATGCTGATCGACTCGCCGCAGGTGCTGGTGCACCAGTACATCCAGCGCATGATGGCCTGGCTGCTATTTGTCGATCCGGCCAGCGTGGCGGCGCGGCGCGCGATGCAACTCGGTCTTGGCGCCGGGTCGCTGACCAAGTATTGCCACAAGGTGCTGAAAATGCGCACCACCGCCATCGAGATCAACCCCAAGGTGCTGCTCGCCTGCCGCGGCTGGTTCAAGTTGCCGCCCGACAACGCGCGCATGCAGGTGGTGCTGGCCGACGCCGAGCGGGAAATTCAGGACCCCAAGTGGTGGGGCCAGATCGACGCGCTGCAGGTCGACCTGTACGACCACGACGCTGCGGCACCGGTGCTCGACAGCGAGGCTTTTTACGCCAACTGCCGCCGCCTGCTGACCCAAGACGGCTGCATGAGCGTCAACCTGTTTGGCCGATCGTCGAGCTACGCCCGCAGCGTGCAGAAGATCGCCGCCGCTTTTGGCGCCGACGCCGTATGGCCCTTCAAGCCGACGCGCGAGGGCAACACCGTCGTGCTGGCGCAGAGAACTGCCTCGCGGCCCGCGCGCGCGTTGCTCACCGCCCGGGCCGAATCCGTCGCCGGGCAATGGGGGCTTCCCGCCGAACAGTGGGTACGGGTTCTCAAGCCGCTGGCCTGAACCCGGGTGCTTGGCCTTCCTGCGCGGGCCGGGGATGCGCGGCGGCTAGGTGTAATCCACAACATGGGTTTCGGAAAAATCCGGGCACAATGCGGGGGATCAAGAAAACCGTCTGAGGAGACAAGGAATGAATATCAAGAGTCAGAAGGACTTTTTCTCGGGGCTGATGTTCATGGCCGTCGGGGTCGCCTTCGCATGGGGTGCGACCAGCTACAAGATCGGCGATGCCGCACGGATGGGGCCGGGCTACTTCCCGCTGCTGCTCGGCGTGCTGATGGCGATCCTGGGTGGGGTCATCACCTTCAAGTCGCTGGTGGTCGAGACCGAGGATGGCGAAAAAGTCGGCAACTGGGCCTGGAAGCCGGTGGTGTTCATCATCGCGGGCAATCTGGCTTTTGGCATCCTGCTCGGGGGTCTGCCGAGCATCAAGCTGCCGGCGATGGGGCTGATAGCCGGCATCTACGCGCTGACGCTGATTGCGGCGAATGCCGGCGACGAGTTTGACCTGAAGGAGGTGCTGGTTCTGGCGACGGTCCTGTCGGTCATCTGCTACCTCGCCTTCATCAAGTTGCTCAACCTGCAGTTCCCGGTCTGGCCTGCATTCATCACCGGTTAAGGACTAGAAAATGGACCTGATTGCCAATCTTTCGCTCGGCTTCGGCGTGGCCTTCACGCCGATCAACCTGATGTACGCTTTCATCGGCTGCCTGC
>CAISIP010000081.1 GCA_903885415.1 uncultured beta proteobacterium | reverse complement strand
TCTGTATCACGTTTTCGGCATAGGCTTGGGGTGATTGATCGCGTAGGGGGAAGCGCACAGCGCCGTTGTAAACGCGCACTTTGTCGCGCACTTTGCCACCCAGCAGTTTGTAGATGGGCAATCCGGCTGCCTTGCCGGCGATGTCCCACAACGCGGTGTCTATGGCCGACATGGCGATAGTGACCGCCCCCACCTTCCCAAGGAAATTCGCTTCGCGCTCCATGCGCGCGTACACCGCGCTGCGGGCCAGAGCGTCCATGCCACCGACGAGTGACACCATGTCTTTCACCAGCGATGCAAGCGCCTGGGCGCGCTGCACGCCAAAGCACCACAGGTAGGCGATGCCGGTGACGCCTTCGTCGGTATGCAGTTCCACCAGCACGTTGTCGACGTTCACGATGTAGTGGATGGGCGTGCGGATCGGCCGCTCCAGCGGGATACTGATGATGCGGGTAGTGACGTCGGTAATGCGCATGGCTCTGTCCACTATGGTTAGAAAAGTTGCCAGAGCTGGTCGTCGCTCATGATGCTTGCGGGCGACCCGTCGAACACCTTGCGTCCGGCCTTCAGTACCGCCACGCGGTCGACCATGCCCAGCAGGCGGCGCACGTTCTGGTCGACGATCAGCACCGAAATGCCGAAGCGTTCGCGCATCTCCACCACGCGCCGGAAGACCTCGTCCACCATCACCGGCGATAGCCCGGTGGAGGGCTCGTCCAGCATCATGAGGCGTGGCCCGCGCACCAGCGCCAGCGCCAGCGCGACCATCTGCTGCTGCCCACCGGACAGTTTTCCGGCAGGTTGCGCAAGCCGCTCGCGCAGGATGGGAAACATGGCGAAAACTTCGTCCACACGCGCTGCTGCCCCGGGGCCCGCTGCATTGACCGCGATGTCCAGGTTCTCGGCGACTTTGAGCGAGCGAAAGGTATTGCGGCCTTGCGGTACGAAGGCAAGGCCGCGCGCCACGGTCTGCGCCACGTGCCCGGCATCCACCGCCTGGCCGTCGAACACGACCGAACCGCTGGTGCACGGCGTGAGCCCCAGGGCGGCGCGCATGAGTGTCGTCTTGCCGGCACCATTGTGGCCAACCAAAGCCACGATTTCCGCCTTGCCGACGCCCAGCGAAACCCCATGCAAAACGTCTTTTTTGTTGTAGCCGACGACCAGGTCACGCACGTCTAGCATCATTTTGCGCCCCCCGTGCCGAAGTAGAGGTCGCGCAGTTCCGGGCTGCGCTCAACCTCGTCGGTCGTACCCACGGCCTTGACGACACCCTCGGCCAGAAACACCACGCGGTCGCAACAGCCGCGCACGATGTCTAGGTTGTGTTCTATTAGCACGATGGTCGTTCCCGGCCGGCGCAGGCGCGTGACCGTGTCGATCATCCCGAGATGCGAAGTGGGATCCAGTCCGGCGGTGGGCTCATCCAGCAGCAGCGTCGTGGCGCCGCTGGCCATCAGGCAGGCGAACATCACCAACTTTTGCTCAGCATAGGAAAGGTCTCCACCATATTCCTGTGCACGGTCGGCCAAGCCCAAAAACGCGAGATGTGCCGTTGCCTCCTCGGCCCACGCCCGCCTGACCGACGGCGGCGTGCACAAGGCACGGGTCAGGCCTCCATTGACTTCGGGCCGCGCCAGCACCACGTTGTCGACCACCTTCAGATCGTGGAATATGCGCGTCTGCTGGAATGTGCGGCCTATACCCAGGCTCGCCACGCGGTGCGGCCGCAACCCGGTAATATCGCGTTCGCCGAAAAACACCCGCCCCTTGGTCGGTGAGAGTACGCCCGTGATGAGGTTGAACAGCGTGGTTTTGCCTGCGCCGTTCGGTCCGATCAGGCCCACGATCTCACCCGGCTGGAACGAGACACTGACGTCGTCGATGGCGGTCAGCCCGCCGAAACTCTTAGTAAGGTGGTCCAGCCGCAGCATCATTCGATCCCGCCGCGTCCACCGGCCAGTCCGCGCGGGCGCACGAAACAGAACACCATCAGCACCATCCCGTACACAACCTGCCGCAGCGGGCCGAGCGTGGCGCTGTCCAGCGGCAGAAAGCGCAAGGCCTCGGGCAGCACCACCAGCACCACCGCGCCCAGAAACGGACCCCACAATGTGCCCATTCCGCCGATGAGCACCATCGAGAGGATGAGGATAGAAGCGTGCACATCGAAAGTTTCGGGAGACACGAAGGTAATGTAGTGGGCATACATGGCACCCGCAAAGCCGGCCGCCGCGCCCGACACCATGAAGGCCTTGATCTTCAGCGCCACCACCGGCTTGCCGAGCGCCTGCGGCACCAGTTCGTCCTCGCGTATGGCCTTGAGCAGCAGGCCGAACGGCGAGCGCACCAGCACCAGTATGAACAGGATGACCAGCGCCGACAGCACGCTGTACAGCATCAGGTAGGAGGTGTTGGAAGTAATTTCCGTCCCAAAAAGGCGCGGGCGCGGAATACCGCGCATGCCCGCCGGCCCGCCAGTGATGCCGTCCAGGTTCAGGTACAGCGCATGCAGAACTTCCTGCACACCAAAGGAGGCCAACACCAGGTAGTGGCCGCTTACGCGCAGGGACGGAATCGCTATCAGCAGGCTGATCAGGCCACCGGCCGCCATGGCCGCCAGGCCCCCGCCCCAAAAACCAAAGCCCAGCGACTTCGCCAGGATGGCGGATGTATAGGCACCCATGCCGAACAGAGCGCCATGGACGATCGTGAACAGACCGGTATAGCCTATGAGCAGATCCAGGCTTACCGCCAAAAGGCCAAAAATCACCACCACCACGAGCACACCGACAATGTAGGTGGTCATGTGACGCTCACAGCGTGGTCTTGGGCAGCGAGCGGCCGAACAGGCCTGTAGGCTTGACCATCAAGAAAAGCAGAATCAGGGCATAGGTGACCGCGGTCTGCCATTCGGTCGGCAATATGAAAGCCGCCAAACTCTCGATGATGCCCAGCGCCAGGCCCGCCACAGCCGCACCTTCGATGCTGTCTACGCCACCGAAGAACATGGCCAT
>CAISIP010000080.1 GCA_903885415.1 uncultured beta proteobacterium | reverse complement strand
TGAGCAGCAGTATCTGGTTGAGTTGCGTAACGGCCTTGGCCGCCCAGTAGTAGCGGCGCATCAGCGCCTCGCTGGCGCGTACCACCGCCGCTTTCCTGCGCGTTGCGCTTGGCGACGGCCCGTCGGCGCCGGTGGAGGGAGGCAGCGAGGACACGTCAGTGCCGAACGGGGAGGCCTTGTATCCGAAGGTCTCGGCGACCGCCGTCTGCAGGTCGAACACCAGGCGGTCTTCACGCCGGCCCGCCAGCAGGTGCAGCCGCACGCGTATCAGGCGCAGCAGCGCCTCGTTGCGCTTGATCTGCCTGACTTCAAAGGCCGTCGCCAGCCCGGTGCGCGCGAGCGCGTCCCAGCTGTCGCCCAAGCCTGCCGCTTTGGCGATCCACAGGATCACCTGCAGGTCGCGCAGACCCCCGGGCGACTCTTTGCAATTGGGCTCCAGTGCGTAAGGCGTGTCCTCGAATTTGCTGTGGCGCTGGCGCAGCTCCAGCGTCTTGGCGACAAAAAATGCACGAGCGTCCAGGGCCTGCCTGAATTGCACACCAAAGTCGTCGAACAGCGCCGCGTCGCCCGCCACCAGGCGCGACTCGAGCATCGCGGTCTGCACGGTGACATCCCTGGACGCCTCTTCCAGGCATTGGGCCACGGTGCGCACACTCGAGCCGATTTCCAGCCCCAGGTCCCAGCAGGCGCCGATGAACGCCTCTATGCGCGCCTGCAGTGCGGCATCGCTCTCGGGCGCCTTTGCATTTGCAAGCAGCAGCAAGACGTCGATATCCGAGCAGGGAAACAGCTCGGCACGACCGTAGCCGCCGACCGCCGCCAACGCGCAGGATGGCCCCAGACCGCTCATCCGCCATAGTTCCTGCAGCGTGGCATCGGTCAGCGTGCACAGCCGTCCCAGCGCTGCCTGCACGCCGCGCGCCGCCGAACCGCTGCGCGCCATCGCCTCTTGCAGTGCGCGCTTTTTTGCCCGGTAGCCGTCGCGCAACGCCCGCACACCGTCGATTGCAGCCTCGGGTGCTTGCTGCTGCACCATGGCCACCGGGTCAGTCGCTGGCCGCACCGGCCACAAAGGCCGGCGTCGCAGGACTGCCTGCCGACAGCGTCAGCACCTCGTAACCGGCGTCGGTTACCAGCACCGTGTGCTCCCATTGCGCCGACAACGAGTGGTCCTTGGTGACGATGGTCCAGCCGTCTTTTTCGGGGCCGTGCTTGATGTCCTTGCGGCCGGCGTTGATCATCGGCTCGATGGTGAAGGTCATTCCGGGGACCAGTTCCTCCAGCGTGCCGGGCCGGCCGTAGTGCAGCACCTGCGGCTCTTCGTGAAACACCTGTCCGATGCCATGTCCGCAGAACTCGCGCACGACGCTGAAGCCGTGGCTTTCGGCAAAGCGCTGTATCGCCCAGCCCACGTCGCCCAGCCGCGCGCCGGGACGGACTATCGCTATGCCGTGCCACATCGCTTCATAGGTCAGCGCACAAAGCCGGCGCGCAGCAATCGAGGTGTCGCCGACCAGAAACATGCGGCTGGTGTCGCCGTGCCAACCGTCCTTGATCACCGTGACGTCGATGTTGACGATGTCGCCCTTCTTGAGCGGCTTGTCATTCGGTATGCCGTGGCAGACCTGGTGGTTGACCGAGGTGCAGATCGACTTGGGATAGGGGATGTTTCCGCCTCCCCGGTAGTTCAGCGGCGCTGGGATCGCCTGTTGCACCTCGGTGATGTAGGCATGCGCGAGCCGGTCGATCTCGTTGGTGCTGATCCCGGCGTTCACATGCGCGCCAAGATAGTCCAGTACTTCGGACGCCAGCCTGCCGGCGGCACGCATTCCGGCGACTCCGTCGGCGTCTTTGTAGGTGATTGTCATTGTCCAATTATCCCATTTCCAATCGGGTTTCCGCCGCCGTCATGGCTAGCGCGCAGGGTGTCGCGCGGCAGCTCGGCGCGGCTAAAATCCACGCTTCTGCCTTCCCGACCCCCGTCCCGGGGCGCAGTCTGATGCAGCTTGCGCCACGCCTATCGCCTATCCAGTGACCCTCCACATTACCCCCCTTGAAGGCGGCAACGCGCTCAGCCGCTTCCGAGCCGGTCAGCTAATCGGTGCGCTGCGTCGAATCGACGCCCGGATAGACGGCGTTTATGCCCGCTTCGTGCACCTGGTGGCCTGCGATGAAGCGCCGCACGAGGCGATGCGACGCGGGCTTGAGGCGCTGCTGCGGTATGGCGAGCCTTTGGACGCGCAAGCGGCGCGGGTTTTTGACGCCGACTCGGGTGCCGCGCTGCTGCTGGTGACCCCGCGCCTGGGCACCGTGTCGCCCTGGTCTTCCAAGGCAACCGATATCGCGCACAACTGCGGTCTGCAAAGCATACGGATCGAGCGCATCACCGAGTACCGGATCACGCTCAAGGCGGGCTTCCTGGCAATGCCTGCGCTGGGTGACCGTCAGTTGCAGGCGGTTGCGGCCTTGCTGCACGACCGGATGACCGAAAGCGTGGCCTTCGGTCGTGAGCAGGCGTACGCCCTGTTCAGCGACATCGAGGCCGGGGCGCTGGAACAGGTCGACCTCATCGGTGGCGGCATCGGCGCGCTGCGCGCTGCCAACACCGCCTACGGCCTGGCGCTGGCAGACGACGAAATGGACTATCTGGCCAAGGCCTTCGGAGCGCTTGGACGCAACCCCAGCGATGTCGAGCTGATGATGTTCGCGCAGGCCAATAGCGAACACTGCAGACACAAAATCTTCAACGCAGAGTTCAGCATCGACGGCGTCGCGCAACCGCACACGCTGTTCTCGATGATCCGCCATACGCACCAGAAAAGCCCGCAGCACATGGTGGTTGCCTATTCCGACAACGCGTCGGTGATGGAGGGCTCGCGCGTCGAGCGCTTTTGTGCTCCGGTGGCGCCGGCCGACTCGGACATGGCGGTTCCGCGCTACCGCAAACTGGACGCGAAAAATCAGGTGCTGATGAAGGTGGAAACGCACAACCACCCGACCGCCATCTCGCCTTTTCCCGGAGCTTCGACGGGTGCGGGCGGCGAGATCCGCGACGAAGGCGCCACCGGGCGCGGCTCCAAGCCCAAGGCCGGGCTGACCGGCTTTAGCGTGTCGCGCCTGCGCTTTGACGGGTCGGTGCCGGGCTACGGCAAGCCTGGCCATATTGCCGACGCGCTGCAGATCATGGTCGAGGGGCCGCTGGGTGGTGCCGCTTTCAACAACGAGTTCGGCCGTCCGAATTTGCTCGGTTACTTTCGCGAGTACGAGCAGTCGGTTGAAAGCGACGTCGACACGGTGCAGCGCGGCTACCACAAGCCGATCATGATCGCCGGAGGACTGGGAACCATCGACGAGGGCCAGACGCATAAGCTGGCTTTTCCCGCGGGCAGCCTGTTGCTGCAACTCGGCGGGCCGGGCATGCGCATCGGCATGGGCGGCAGCGCAGCAAGTTCGATGGCCACAGGGGCCAACGCCGAGGCGCTGGACTTCGACTCGGTGCAGCGCGGCAACCCGGAGATGCAAAGGCGCGCGCAGGAGGTGATCAACCATTGCGCGCTGATGGGCGCCGACAACCCGATATTGGCCATCCACGATGTGGGCGCCGGCGGCCTGTCCAATGCCTTCCCCGAGTTGAGCAACGACGCCGGGCGCGGCGCCCGCTTCGCGCTGCGCGCGGTTCCGCTGGGCAGCAGCGGCATGAGCGCCAAGGAAATCTGGTGCAACGAAAGCCAGGAGCGCTACGTAATGGCCATCGCGCCGGAGTCGCTGCCGCTGTTCGAGTCGCTGTGCGCGCGCGAGCGCTGCCCCTTCGCGGTCGTTGGCGTCGCGACCGCCGAGCGCGAACTGGTGCTGGCCGACGCGCTGGAGGCACCGGCGCAGGCAATGCCCGTGCGCATGCCGATGGACGTGCTGCTGGGCAAGCCGCCGCGCATGCACCGCGATGTGCAGCGCCTTGCGCGCAGCTTTCGGGCGCTGGACCTGGGAGGGGTCGACCTGCAGCGGGCGTGCCTGGATGTGCTGTCGAGCGCGACCGTCGCCTCCAAGCGTTTCCTGATCACCATCGGCGACCGCAGCGTGGGCGGACTGAGCCATCGCGACCAGATGGTGGGCCGGTGGCAGATTCCGGTAGCCGACTGCGCCGTCACGCTGGCTGACTACAGCGGCTTTCAGGGCGAGGCGATGGCGATGGGAGAGCGCACGCCGCTGGCCTCGGTGAACGCTGCAGCGTCGGGGCGCATGGCGGTAGCCGAGGCGATCACCAATCTGCTTGCCGCGCCCATCGCGCTGGACCGGGTCAAGCTCTCGGCCAACTGGATGGCCGCTTGCGGCGAGCCCGGCGAGGACGCGGCGCTGTACGAGACCGTTCGGGCCGTCGGTCTGGAACTGTGCCCGGCGCTGGGCATATCGATACCGGTGGGCAAGGATTCGCTGTCGATGCGAACCCAGTGGAGCGAGGACGGCAGCGAGCGCAAAGTCACCTCGCCGGTGTCGCTGATCGTCTCCGCCTTCGCCACCCTGTCCGATGTCCGCGGCACGCTGACGCCGGCGCTCGACGCCAGCGAAACCGACACCACCCTGGTGTTGATCGACCTCGGCGGCGGCCGTATGCGCATGGCCGCCAGCATCCTGGCGCAGACGCTCGATCAGGTCGGCGACGTGGTGCCGGACCTCGACGACGCGCAGGACCTGGTGCGACTGGTCGACGCGGTGAACGATTTGCGCGCGCACAAGCTGATCCTGGCTTACCACGACCGCAGTGACGGCGGCCTGTTTGCCACGGTGTGCGAAATGGCATTTGCCGGTCAGGTTGGCGTGGCGATGCACCTCGACCTGCTGGTCACCGAGGGCGACGGTGTGAGCGACAGCCGGGCCGAGCACGGCGACAGCAAGAACTGGGCGCAGCAGATCAGCGCCCGCAGGCAGGAGCTGACGCTCAAAGCGCTGTTCAACGAAGAGCTCGGCGTCGTGCTGCAGGTGCGCACTGCGCAGCGCGGTGAAGTGATGCGAAGGCTGCGTGCGCACGGGCTGAGTCGGCACAGCCACTGCATCGCCAAGACACGGCCGGTCGGTTCGGCGATCGATACCGGCGTGGGCGAGGTGCAGATCTGGCGCGACGCCAAGTGCATTTTTTCGGCCAGGCTGCAAGACCTGCAGCAGGTCTGGGACTCGGTCAGCTGGAAGATCTGTCAGCGCCGTGACAACCCGGTCTGCGCTGATGCCGAGCACGCGCGGGCAGGCGATCCGGGCGATCCCGGACTGCATCTGCACCTACCGGCGCTGCTGGCGGCGGCGTCGCCACCCCCGGCGTTGCTGCTGTCGCGCCCGCGCATGGCGGTGCTGCGCGAGCAGGGCGTCAATTCGCAGGTCGAGATGGCCTACGCCTTCAGCGAAGCCGGCTTCGAGTCCTTCGATGTGCACATGAGTGACCTGCAGAGCGGCCGTGTCCGCCTGGCCGATTTCAAGGGACTGGTCGCCTGTGGTGGCTTCAGTTATGGCGATACGCTGGGTGCAGGAGTCGGCTGGGCGCGCTCGATCACCTTCAACCAGGATCTGGCCGAGCAGTTCAGCGACTTCTTCGCGCGCAGCGACAGCTTCGCACTGGGCGTTTGTAACGGCTGCCAGATGTTTGCCGAACTCGCCGACATGATTCCCGGCGCGCAGCATTGGCCGCGTTTCACCACCAACCTGAGCGAGCGCTTCGAAGCCAGGCTGTCGATGGTGGAAGTGCTTGACTCGCCTTCGCTGTTCCTGCACGGCATGGCCGGCGCGCGCATGCCCATTGCCGTTGCCCACGGCGAGGGCTACGCCAACTTCCGGGCGCGCGGCGACGCCGCAAAGGTGCAGGCTGCGCTGCGTTTTACCGATAACCACGGACGGGCGACCGAGGACTATCCCTTCAACCCGAACGGCAGCCCGGGTGGCCTTACCGCGGTGACCACCGCCGACGGCCGTTTCACCGCCATGATGCCGCACCCGGAGCGGGTGTTTCGCAATATCCAGCTTAGTTGGACCGACGCCGACCCGTCGGATTTCAGCCCCTGGATGCAACTTTGGCGCAACGCAAGACGCTGGGTGGGCTGAACCCGGTGCTACGGATGCCATCCGCCCCCGGTTATGGAGCGCGTCGCAGCGCTGGCGGCAGCGCGGCCGCGCTGGGTGGCATCGGTTTTGTGGTAACGGCCGTCGCCTGTTTTGCCGTACTCGATGCCGCCACCAAGGTCGTCGCGCTGGCGGTTCCGGCCCTGATGGCGCTGTGGGTGCGCTACATGCTGCAGGCGATCGTGTCGACCGCGGTGCTGCTGCCATTGCATGGTCGCGGCTTGCTGCGCTCCTCGCAGCCGCGGCTGCAGTTGCTGCGTGGTCTGTTGCTGAGCATCTGCACCGGGATGGCCTTCTTCGGCCTCAAGCTGATGCCGCTGGGCGAATTCACGGCGATCGTGATGGTCACGCCGCTGACGGTCTCGCTGCTGTCGGTCACCATCTTCAAGGAAAAAATAGCGCCGCTGCACTGGCTGCTGATCGCTGGCGGCTTCGCCGGTACCCTGTTCATCGTCCGTCCCGGCACTGGCTACCTTGGATGGGCGGCATTGCTGCCGTTGGGCTGCATGGCCGGTAATTCGGCCTACCAGCTGCTGACCAGCCACCTGGGCAAGTCAGAGAACCCGGCGACGACGCACCTGTACAGCGTCTGGGTCGGCGCCATCCTGTCGAGCCTGTCGCTGCCGCTAAGCTGGGCGGTGGTCGACTCACCCTGGATCTGGTCGTTGATGCTGTTTATCGGCATCCTGGGCGCAGCCGGTCATTTTCTGCTGGTACTGGCATACCAGCGCGCCAGTGCCGCGACCCTGGTGCCTTATCTGTACACCCATATCGGCTTCGCGGTGCTCGCCGGCTGGCTGGTGTTCGGGCATGTGCCAGACCACTGGGCCCAGATGGGAATAGGTCTGATTGCGCTGTGTGGCGTTGGCAGCGCCTGGATGACAGCGCGGCAGAGTCGCCCCGCGATGCAGGCGCCCGCAATCTGAGCCAGTGCGCGTCCCGCGATGCCGACCCAACGCCTTGACGCCATCGATGTCCTGCGCGGACTCGCGCTGCTGTGGATGAGCGTCTACCACTTCTGCTACGACCTCAACCAGTTCGGCCACCTGCGGCTGGATTTCTACCACGACGCATTCTGGACCTGGCAACGCAGCGCGATCGTCGGCCTGTTCCTGTTCTGTTCCGGGCTGGGGCAGGCCAGCGCAGTTGGGACCGGCCAGAGCTGGCGCCGGTTCTGGCGGCGCTGGATGCAGCTTGCCTGCTGCGCGCTGCTGGTCAGCGCCGGGTCCTATGCCGTGGCTCCGCAGAGCTTCATCTACTTTGGCGTATTGCACGGCATTGCGCTGATGCTGATCGTCGCGCGCTGCAGCGCCCAGGCGGGCAACGGGCTGTGGCCGTTGGGGGCGATGGCGATAGCCGTCCCGTTCATGGCGGCAGACTGGATTGCCGGATCAGGCTACGCGGCGTTGTTCAACGCACCGGCGCTGAACTGGCTCGGGCTCATCAGCGAGAAGCCGGTGACCGATGACTATGTTCCGCTGCTTCCCTGGCTGGGCGTGATGGGGTGGGGCTTGGCCGCCGGATCATGGTTGCTGCGCCGGCGCCCGCGGTGGCTGCAGTGGAGCGCGCCGCGCCCCATGCAGCCATTGGCGCTCATTGGCCGCTGGAGCCTGACCTATTACATGCTCCACCAGCCGCTGATGATCGGCGCGCTGACGCTCTATTCGATCTTCGCCTTGGCGCGCAGCTCTTCCTGATATTTCGCCAGTTTCTGCTGCGTGAGTTGCTGGGTGATTTGCGGCTTGACGTCGTCAAATTTGGGTATTTCGGCGTCCCGGCTGTCTTCGAGCCGGATGATGTGGTAACCGAATTGCGACTTGACCGGCGTTTCTGTCATCTTGCCTTTTTGCAGCGCGACCATGGCGGCGGAGAACTCCTTGACATAGCTCGCAGCGTTGGCCCAGTCGAGCTCGCCGCCCTTGGCACCCGAACCCGAGTCCTTACTCTGCTTCTTGGCGATGTCCTCGAACTTGCCACCCTTCTTGATGCTGGCGATGATCGCCTTGGCCTCGGCCTCTTTCTCCACCAGGATGTGGCGCGCGCGGTACTCCTTGCCGCCGTTGGCCGCCTTGAACTTGTCGTACTCGTCCTTGGCCTCGGCGTCACTGACCGGGTTCTTCTTTTGCCAGTCGCTGAACAGCTCACGGATCAGCAGCGACTGGCGCGCGAGTTCTATCTGTACCCTGAAGTCTTCGCTGGCGTCGAGCCCGAGCCGGGCGGCTTCTTGCATGAAGATTTCGCGCGCGATGATTTCCTCGCGCAACTGGCCCTGCATCTCCGGCGTCACCGGTCGACCGGACTTGGCGATCTGCTGCGCCAGCGCCTCTACGCGCGCGGTTGGAACCGCCTTGCCATTGACGATGGCGATGTTCTGCGCCAGCGCGCTGTGGGCCAGCATGGTGGAAAAGGCGGTCGCCAGCAGCGCCGCAATCATTGTCTTCTTCATGGTTACTCTCAAAAAGTGCAGGGGGAGGGATGACCGGCCAGGCTGGCCGTCGTTGGATGAATTACAGCAACTCTATGGCCAGCGCGTGCAGGCCCTGGTCCATAAAATCTTGCACCGCATCATACACAAGCCGGTGGCGCTGCACCCGGGTCTTGCCGGCGAACAGCGGCGAGGCGATGCGGACCCGGAAATGGGATCCGGATCCACTTGCGTTGGCGCCCACATGGCCGGCATGGTCGGCGCTTTCATCGACGACTTCCAGAGCGCTAGGCTGCAGCCTTTGCTGCAGCCGGCTGGCTAGGGCCTGAGCGCTGGTATCCATCGCTTAGCTCCCGGCCGCAGGCGGCTCGGACTTCAGGTGCGGCGCTATGTAGAAGCCCTGCCCGACGATGAAAGCCAGCGGGAACACATAGCCCCAAAGCTTGAACTCGACCCAGGCCTCGGTGCTGAAGAAGGCCGCCACATAGCCGTTGAGCGCCGCCATCGCCAGGCAATAGAGAATCCAGACCAGGTTTAGGCGCATCCAGACACGATCGGGCAGTTCGAGTTGCGCGCCCAGCATCAGCTTAAGGAAACTTTTTTTGAACACCCACAGCGCTACGGTCAGTCCGATCGCTATCGCCAGGTACAACACGGTCGGCTTCCATTTGATAAAGCGCTCGTCATGCAGCCACAGCGTCAGTGCGCCAAAAACCAGTATCAATGACAGGGTGATCTTTTGCATGGTGGCGACCCTGCGGTCGATCGCATACATGGCGGCGGTCTGCGCCAGCGTCGCCACCATCAGGACGGCGGTGGCGACATAGATGTCGTAGAACTTGTAGGCGCCGAAAAAGATCGCGATCGGTAAAAAGTCGAGCAGGATCTTCATGCCGGCTTGAATTCCAACGAGGCAGAGTTCATGCAGTAGCGCAGCCCGGTGGGTGCGGGCCCGTCGGGAAAGACATGTCCTAAATGTGCGCCGCAATCGGCGCAGTGCACCTCGGTGCGCTGCATCCACATCGTCGCGTCGACTTTGGTCTGGACCGCGTTCTCGCTCAGAGGCTGGAAATAGCTGGGCCAGCCGCAGCCGGCATCGAACTTGGCGACCGCGTCAAACAACGGCTTTCCGCAGCAAATGCACTGGTAGCTTCCGCTGGCCTGGTGATCGGCGTACTTGCCGGTGAACGCGCGTTCGGTCGCCTCTTGCCGTGTGATCTGAAAGGCCATCGGCTCGGCGCCTTTTTGCTCCAGCAAGGACTGCCACTGGGCGTCGGTTTTTTGGATCTTGTAACTCATGGTGCTATTTTCTCTTGGAAATGCGGGAAGGCGATCAGGAAGAGCAGCTGATCTCGATTCCCGACGCCCATTGCGGCGGCAAATCGGCCAGCGCCTCGTGCTGCGGGTGCTCGTCAAAAGGCGCCTCGAGCACGCGCAGCAGCGTCGTGACCAGGGAGTAGTCCTTGCGCTGCGCCTGGCGTATGGCCTGCTCTCCCAAGTAGTTGCGCAGCAGGAATTTCGGATTCACGCCGAGCATCGCGCGCGCCACTGCAGCGGCCGGCAACGGCGCGATGCGTTGGTGATAGCGGGTCATCCAGGCGTCGAGGGCGCTATGGTCGACGAACAGCTCGCGGACCGTGTGCTGCGGTTGCCCGCCGACTTGGTGGCTCAGGCGGCGCCAAAATATGCTGTAGTCGACCCGGTCCTGTGCCAGCAGCGCGAGGATGTCTTCGATCAGTTCCCGGTCGCCATCGTGCGTGTGCGCCAGCCCGAGTTTTGCAGCCATGCGCCGCTGCAGCGCAGCGGCAAAGGCCGGCTGGTAGCACTCCAGTGCGGCCAGTGCCGTGTCCTGATCGCCG
This sequence comes from uncultured beta proteobacterium, assembly GCA_903885415.1. Taxonomy (GTDB): domain Bacteria; phylum Pseudomonadota; class Gammaproteobacteria; order Burkholderiales; family Burkholderiaceae_C; genus CAISIP01. The sequence continues at coordinate 1,983 of CAISIP010000080.1, read as the reverse complement.
ATCAGCGGCAGCAGCGCCTGGCCCAGGCAGAACAGGTTCCATTGGGCGATGTTCGGCTGGCGATTGAAGGCGTAGCGGCCCTGGCTGTCGGAGTGGTTGCAAATATGGCCCGGGATGAAGGCGTCAAGAAACTGGAACGGTCCGTAATCGATGGTCAGACCCAGGATGCTCATGTTGTCGGTGTTCATCACGCCGTGGCAAAAGCCGGTTGCCTGCCACTGAGCCAGCAGCTCGGCGGTGCGCGCGCTGACGGCCTCGAGCAAGGCCGCATAGGGATTGGCGCCAAAGCGTGCACTGCTGCGGCACTGCGGATAGTGGCGGTCGATGCAGTAGTCGGCGAGTTGCCCGAGGGCCCCGGCCGGTCCGCCATAGGAGAAATGTTCGAAATGGCCGAAACGCAGAAAGCTCGGCGCGACGCGCGCGACGACGGCGGCGGTCTCCACCTCCTCGCGGCGAACGCGTGCGTCCGAGCCGGTCACACTCAGCGCCCTGGTCGTCGCGATGCCCAGTCCGTGCATGGCCTCAGAGCACAGAAACTCGCGGATCGAACTGCGCAGTACGGCGCGGCCGTCGCCCATGCGCGAGTAGGGCGTAGGGCCTGCGCCCTTGAGTTGTAACTCGCTGGGGGTGCCATCGGCCGTTTCGATTTCTCCGAGAAGAATCGCGCGACCGTCACCCAGTTGCCCGGCCCATTGGCCGAACTGGTGGCCGCTGTAGACGCTGGCCAGTGGCCTGGAGCCCTCCAGCCGCAGGTTGCCGGTCAGCGCGGCAAGGGCCTGCTCGGACCCCATCCACAGCGGGTCGATGCCAAGCATGTCCGCCACTTGCTGGCTGCGGCCCACCCAGTAGGGGTCGGGCAATTCGGTGGGACTCAGTGGTGTCGAAAAAACCGCTCCCAGATCGGCGAAGCTGTTGCTCCAGCGTAGCGCAGGGCTTGCCGCCGGCGCAGAGGCATCGACGCCGGCCAGGCTGGGCGAAAGGGGCGAATCCATGGCTGGATTGTCCCGCAGATGACGCACCAAGTCCTTTTTGGGGGCAATCCAAGCGCCGCGGGTAGCCCCTGATGCGTAATACTACGGCCTCCAGCGCGCCCGGGACGCCCGTCTGGCCTATGTCACCCGGTGGCGGAGGGCCTGCTGGCCGCTGATTGACCTCACTTCCGGAGACTGCCCATGATCGGCCTGATGCAAGACCAACCGCTTTTGATTTCCTCGCTGATCGAGTTTGCGAGTCGGCACCATGGCGACGGCGAAATTGTCTCGCGCCGGGTCGAAGGCGATATCCACCGATACACCTATCGCGACGTTGCTGCGCGATCGCGCCAGGTAGCCAACGCGCTGGACGGCTTGCAGCTGGGTTTTGGCGACCGGGTCGCGACGCTGGCCTGGAACGGTTACCGGCATTTGGAGCTGTATTTCGGTGTCAGCGGCACCGGCCGGGTGCTGCACACACTCAATCCGCGCCTGAGCCCGGACCAAATCGCCTGGATCGCAAACCATGCCCAGGACCAGGTGCTGTGCTTCGACCTGAGCTTCCTGCCCATCGTCCAAGCGCTGCAGGGCAAGGCGACAACGATCCGCCATTACGTCGCTCTGTGCGACGCCGACCGACTTCCGGCTGACTCCGGCATACCGGGATTGATCGACTACGAGGGATGGATCGGCGCGCATCGGGCTGCCTACGCCTGGCCCGAGTTCGACGAGCGCTCGGCTTCGAGCCTGTGCTACACCAGCGGAACCACGGGCAACCCCAAGGGCGTGCTGTACAGCCACCGCTCGACAATCCTGCATGCCTACGCCGGCGCATTGCCCGACGTGCTGGGCATGAGCGCGCGCGAGTCGGTACTGCCGGTGGTCCCGATGTTCCATGTCAACGCCTGGGGGCTTCCGTATGCGGCCGCGATGACCGGCGCGAAGATGGTTTTCCCGGGTCCGGCGATGGACGGTAAGTCGATCTTCGAACTGATCGAGTCCGAACAGGTCA
>CAISIP010000079.1 GCA_903885415.1 uncultured beta proteobacterium | reverse complement strand
GCCGGTGGCGTCTGAAGTGGCCTGTGCGGTCTCGCGCGCGCGCGACAGGTCACTGGTGTAGATCGCCGTCAGCGGGTCCAGCGCCGCCAATGTGCGCGCCAGCCGCTGCGCCTGCCAGCGGCCGTTGGCGTTCAACGGTATGTCGATCTTGCCCTGGATGCGGGTGGCGAGGTTCCAGTCGGTTTCCCCATGGCGAACAGCAATGATGCGGGTAATGTCCATCGACCCATTTTAGGGATACGGGCGCTGGCGGGGCGGCATGACGCCACGAATGGGCCTTGGGCGATGTGCTGCAATGCCGATCTTTGGCGCTCAGAGGTCGAATTTCACGATTTGCAGATCAGGCGCGCTGGCGGTGGCGAAGCTTTCGTCGTCGAAGGCGCGGTCACCGTCGCTGTTGGCGATGCCGTCGGGCCTGAGGTTCTTGAAGTCGTGGCGCTTGCTGTCCATCAGGTGCGATGGCACCAGGTTTTGCAGCGCGGTGAACATGCTCTCGATCCGGCCCGGATGGCTGCGCTCCCAGTCGCGCAGCATCTGGCCCACCTGTTTGCGCTGCAGGTTGGTCTGACTGCCGCACAGCGTGCACGGAATGATCGGGAACTGGCGCTGTGCGGCCCAGCGGACCAGGTCTTTTTCACTCACATGCGCCATCGGACGAATCACGATATGGCGGCCGTCGTCGCTGACCAGTTTGGGTGGCATTCCCTTGAGCTTGCCGGCGAAAAAGAAATTCAAAAAGAAGGTCTGCAATATGTCATCGCGGTGATGGCCAAGGGCGATCTTGGTGCAGCCGAGTTCGTCAGCGACACGGTACAGGATGCCGCGGCGCAGGCGGCTGCACAGGCTGCACATCGTCTTGCCCTCGGCTATCACCCGCTTGACGATGCTGTAGGTGTCCTGGTTTTCAATATGAAAGGGAACCCCGAGCTGGCTCAGATACTGCGGCAGCACCTGCTCGGGAAAGCCCGGCTGTTTCTGGTCGAGGTTGACGGCGATGAGCTCGAAATGCACCGGCGCGCGCGCGCGCAGTTTGAGCAGTATGTCGAGCATCGCGTAGCTGTCCTTGCCGCCGCTGACGCAGACCATCACCCGGTCGCCCTCTTCGATCATGTTGAACGCAACAATAGCCTGACCGACCTGGCGGCACAGGCGCTTCTCGAGCTTGTGCGCCTCGCGCTCGATCTTCAGGTCGGGCCTGCGCGGGGGCTGCGCCTGGTCGATCCAGCCCAGGTCCATCACCATTGCCCCGTCTCGACGCGTATCGCGACTTCGCAGTCGTCAAAGATTTCCAGCTTGGCAATCTTGACGCGCACGCCCACCACGCCGGGCAGTTGCATCAAGCGGCCCGCAACCTTTCCAATCAGTGTTTCGAGCAAATTCACGTGCTGCGCGGTGCATTCGTCGATGATGATCTGGCGGATCTTGCGGTAGTCCAGCACATGGTTGATTTCGTCGTCCATCGGGTGCAATGCTTGCGTTCCGAGGTTGAGTTCGGCGTCGACCTGGATCGGCTGCGGGCCGGTTTTCTCGCTGTCAAGAATGCCCAGACTGGCGGCGAAGCGCAGCCCGTCGAGCGTCAGGATCTGGGTTCCACGGGGGTTGCGCATGGCGGACGGGGGCCTGGGTAGGGGGAGATGGGCCGCGCTCACATGAGCGAGAAATCGCGCTCAAAGCGCATCAGATGCTGTCCACCGTCGACCAGCAGCGTGGTTCCGGTGATCGACTGGTTTTCAAGCGCAAAACGCACGGTGGCCGCAACGTCCTGCGGGGTCGACGAGCGATCGAGCAGCGCGAGCTTGTGGCGCTCGCTAAACTGCGCGTCGGTCAGCATCGTGCTCGACAGCGTCAGGCCAGGGGCCACACCCACCACCCGCAGCTGCGGCGCCAGCGCCAGTGCCAGCATGGTCGTTGCGGCTTCCAGGGCGGCCTTGGACAGCGTGTAGCTGAAGAAGTCGGGGTTCTGGTTCCACAGCTTTTGGTCGAGCAGGTTCACAACCACGCCGTAGGCCGATGCGCCTTGTGCTGCCTCGTCGGACTGCGCATCGCTGGCAGCCGCCCGGCGCTCCACGACATGGCGGTGCAACGCCTGCGCCAGCAGGATGGCGGCGCCAGCATTGCTGCGCATATGGATTTCCATGGCCGCAAAGCTAAAACTCGATGCGCTGTCGTGTTCGAAGGTCGACGCATTGTTGACGACCGCGTCGATGCGGCCGAAATGCGCGATGACACGCGGCAGCAGCTTGCGCACGGCAGCCTCATTCGCCAGATTGGCCCTGAATACCGCACTGGAGCCCGACCGCCGCGCGCAATCGGCGCTGGTCTTTTTGGCGTCCTCCAGCGAGTCCCGGCAGTGCACGGCGACCTGCCAGCCGTCGTCCGCCAGCGCCAGCGCGATCTCGCGCCCAAGCCGCTTGGCAGAACCGGTGACAAGGACGGTGCGGGTCGAGGCGGGGGCAGACATTCGGGGACAATCCGGGCTGTGATGGCAACAACCGAGAGTTTAACGAGCGGCCTCGAGGCCCATGTGTGCGGGGTTGTGGCCGACAGCGGGGGCTGGATCGGATTCGACCGCTTCATGGAACTCGCGCTGTACACGCCCGGCCTTGGCTACTACGCCAACAGCAGTCCGAAGTTCGGCATGATGCCGGTCGGGCCGCACGGGCGGCGCAGCGACTTTGCGACCGCGCCGGAAATGACGCCGTTTTTCGGGCGTGCGATCGCGCGCCAGCTGGAACAGGCATTGCAGGTCAGCCAGACCTCGGAGCTGTGGGAATTCGGCGCCGGAAGCGGCGCATTGGCAAAGCAACTGTTGGAATCGATCGGTGACCGGGTGCAGGCCTACACCATCGTTGACCTGTCCGGCGCCCTGCAGCAGCGCCAGCGCGAGGCCCTCGGGGAGCACGCCAGCAAGGTGCGCTGGGCCAGCGAGTTGCCGGTGACGATGCGCGGG
>CAISIP010000078.1 GCA_903885415.1 uncultured beta proteobacterium | reverse complement strand
GGGCCGATGATCGCGCCTTCCACCGACTGCAAGGCCGCCGCTCCCGACAGCGCGGTCTTGCTCCAGCCGCGCTCTTCCGACAGCAGCGCGACGTAGGCGCCGAAGGACTGTGTCAGCAGTGCCGCAATGAGGAACTGGATAGCGCAGGCGGCCCATGCCATGCGCCAGCCATGGAAGGGCTTCACGCGCCGGTGGGCCTCGTCATGGCGCCGGGCTTGACAGCGGCAGGCGCCCGTTGAGCGGGTAGGCGGGGTCGGTGTAGCCGGGACTCGATGGATGGCCCGAGCCCACCAAGGCGTCGACCAGCGCCTCGTCGTCGGCGTTCACGGCATAGTCCAGCGCCGGGAAATAGTCTTGCCACTGCGCGAGCGTGCGCGGTCCGGCGATGACGGCGCTGAGGATGCGGTTGGCCAGCACCCAGGCGGTCGCAAACTGCGCCAGCGTCACGCCCCGGGATTGCGCATGCGCTGCCAGCGTTTGGGCGATGGCGAGCGACTCGGGCCGGAATTCGGTTTCCATGATGCGCTTGTCGGCGCGACCCGCGCGTGTTCCCTCAGCCGCCGGTGCGCCCGGAGCGTACTTGCCGGTCAGGACGCCGCGCGCAATCGGGCTGTACGAGGCCACACCGATGCCGTAATGGTGGCAGGCCGGCAGTATCTCGACCTCGGGCATGCGGTTGAGCAGGTTGTAGTAGGGCTGGCAGACGACGGGCGCGGGCAGCCCGAGCTGCTCGGCGACGCGAACCGTTTCGGCAATGCGCCAGCCGCGAAAATTCGACAGTCCCCAGTATCGGATCTTGCCGTCGCGCACCATGTCGGCCAGGGCGCGCAGCGGCTCCTCCAGGTTCAGTCCGGCGTGGTCAAGGTGCAGGTAGTAGATGTCGATATGGCCGGTGCGCAGGCGGCGCAGGCTGTCTTCGAGTGCGCGGACCATCCAGACGCGCGAAAAAAGCGACTCATTGACGCGATCGGACATTTTGTTGCCGAGCTTGCTCGCGATGACCCAGTCGTTGCGTTGTCCCTGCAGCAGCGCCCCGAGCATTTCTTCCGAGGCGCCCTTGGTGTAGACGTCGGCGGTGTCGACGAAATTCACCCCGTTCGCGCGCCCGTAGGCCAGGATATTGGCGGCTTCGACGCGCCCGGTCTGGTCGCCGAACATCATGGCACCCAGGCACAGCGCCGATACCTTCAGGTTGCTTTTTCCGAGTTTTCGATAGTGCATGCGAATGGCGCTTGTGGGGAGGAACCCGGGTGGATTGACAGGACGCGCTGCAGCGCCGGCCTTGGAACTGCCCGGTCAGTCCCCACATCCTAAAATGGCTGCGGTTATTTTACCCAGCCGCACCGAAGAAGAAGACCGCATGGTTCCCCATCTCGTCACAGCGCTCACTGGCCCCATCAACGAGTTGGAGCAGCGGGTCTTGGATTCCATGCCGGCGATCGAGCGCTGGTTCCGTCTGGAGTGGATGGAGCACACGCCCACCTTCTACAGCGCGGTCGATATCCGCAACGCCGGGTTCAAGCTTGCGCCGGTTGACACCAACCTGTTTCCCAGCGGCTGGAACAACCTGACGCCGGCGATGATGCCCTTGGCGGTGCAGGCGGCAATGGCGGCGATCGAAAAAATCTGCCCGGAAGCGCGCAACCTGCTCATCATTCCGGAGAACCGGACGCGCAACAGCTTTTACCTCGCCAATTTGGCGCAGCTGCAGCGTATTTTTCACATGGCCGGGATGAACGTCCATATCGGCTCGATCGACCCGGAAATCAAGAAGAGCACCACCGTCGAGCTGCCCGGCGGCGGCGCGCTGGTGCTCGAACCCGTCGTTCGCGGCAAGCGGCGTCTGGGCGTGAAGGACTTCGACCCCTGCACCATCTTGCTCAACACCGACTTGAGCGCAGGGGTTCCCGGCATCCTGGAGGACATTCACGAGCAGTACCTGCTGCCGCCGCTGCACGCTGCCTGGCCGACGCGCCGCAAGAGCCGCCACTTCCAGAGTTACGAGGAAATTGCCAAGCGCTTCGGCAAATTGATCGGGGTAGACCCCTGGCTGATCAACCCGATGTCGACCCGATGCGGCGCCGCCGACCCGTCGCAACCGGCCGGGCTGGAGGCGCTGCGCAGCCACGCCGACGCGATGCTGACCAAAGTCCGGCGCAAGTACAAGGAATACGGAATCAACGAAAAGCCCTTCGTGGTCATCAAAGCCGACGACAGCGGCTCCCGAACCGGCGTCCTGACGGTGCGCGACGCGCGCGATATCGGCGCCCTGTGTCAGCAGCGGCCTGCCGGCACGCTGGACTTTTCCTCGCCGCTGGCGGAAGTCATCGTGCAGGAAGGCGTGCTGACCAACGAGCGCATTAACGATGCGGTGGCCGAACCGGTGGTCTACATGATGGACCGCTATGTGGTGGGCGGCTTCTACCGCATCCACGCCGGACGCGGCGTCGACGAAAGCCTGAACGCACCCGGGGCCGGCTTTGTCCCGCTAGCGTTCGCAGAGAGTACGCACTTACCCCAGCCTGGCGTGCGACCGGGCGCCAGCGCGCCGAACCGCTTTTACATGTACGGCGTCATAGGCCGGTTGGCAATGCTGGCGGCGAGCTATGAGCTCGAGGCGACCGACCCGGAGGCGGAATATTAGGTCTCCCGCACAGCGGCGGGCAAGAAGCGTTGCCGCGTTGCAACATTTCATCCCTCGGCTTGGCTGGCAAGTGCCTGAAGGCGAGCCGATGTCGGCGCATGGCGCACAATAAGCGCCTTCTTATCCACTAAGCCGGTTCGGGCGACCGAAGGCTTGTCTCGTGCTCTCCAGCAAAACCTCTCTCGGCGCGCTCACCGTGGGCGCCATTGGCGTCGTCTACGGCGACATCGGAACCAGCGTCCTGTACGCGCTCAAGGAAGTCTTCAACGGCGGGCACGTGCCGTTCACTCCCGATAACGTTTTCGGCATCCTGTCGATATTTTTCTGGACGCTGACGACCATCGTCTCGGTGAAGTATGTGGTGCTGGTGCTGCGCGCCGACAACCACGGCGAGGGCGGCCTGGTGGCGATGCTCGCGCTGGCATCGCAGGCGGTGAAGGACCGCCCGAAGCTGCGGGGCGTGTTGCTGCTGGTGGGGATTTTTGGCACCTCGCTGTTCTATGGCGACGGCGTCATCACGCCGGCCATTTCGGTGCTTTCGGCGGTCGAAGGACTGGAGGTGATTACGCCGGCAGCCAAGGCCTATGTGGTTCCGATGACGCTGGTAATCCTGTTCCTTCTGTTTGCGGTGCAAAAGCGGGGCACTGCGGGAATCGGCAAGTTCTTTGGCCCGATTACCCTGGTCTGGTTCGCGGCCATCGCCCTGATGGG
>CAISIP010000077.1 GCA_903885415.1 uncultured beta proteobacterium | reverse complement strand
TGGTTGTTGCTGACCTGAGGGAGTTTTTCCGGCCGCTTCAGTAGACAGCGGCGCAACTAGAGTTCAGCACGTCGACCCCCTCGCACCTGCCCATCCTGGGAGTTGGTTTCTTTAGGGTTTGGCCGAAATATGGTTGTTCTAGGGTATCTGATGGGTCAAATCGGTGTCGGCGCCGTCTTTCGGCGCCGACGCCAGAAGACTAACTTTCAGCGACGCTTTTGCTCTAGATCGTGAGCGATGTTAGCGCTTTGGTTGCGTGCTCCCTAGCAGGTGCCCGTAGTACGCCGACCCTCTTTGGGAACCGCGCGAGCCGGACCAAGCAATACGCGAGGGCGCTAGGCCGATCGGTTTAAGCTCCCCTTCACCGGAGGTTTTTTTGCTTCCCGCACGATCTTGCGCAGCGCACCCGCAGGGTATGCTGCGGGAACGCCACGATTTTTCACTCAAAATCGCAATGCAACTTTTAGCGTAACTTCTCGTAAAAAAATCTTTTTTCATTGGGAAGCGAGTTGCTGGTCGATGAACTCGGTCAGTTGCGACTTGCTCATGGCGCCGACCTTGGTCGCTGCAAGCTGCCCATCCTTGAAGATCATCAGCGTCGGAATTCCGCGGATGCCGAACTTGGCCGGAATGTCGCGGTTCTCGTCGACATTCATTTTGGCGATCTGCAGCTTGCCCTGGTAGCCGGTCGCTACTTCGTCCAGGATCGGCGCGATCATTTTGCACGGGCCGCACCACTCGGCCCAGTAGTCGACCAGCACGGGTTGTGAGGCTTGCAGGACATCGGCGTCGAAGGACGCGTCCGATACATGTTTGATGAGTTCGCTGGCCATGGTGTTTCCTCGGTTAAGTCTGTGCTGCGGTTAAAGTGGAGAAATTGTGACAGAAACCAGGCCCGCGCGCGTGCTGACCAAGTGCCATGGATGAATTGGCGAGAACCCATCCTGAAGCCCATCCGGTCGGCCTGGCCTGGGATGCCGCCATCGCGCGCGTGCGCCAGACCATGGCGCAGCGCGGCGTCCATCCGGCCCAGACCGTGGTGTTGCTTCCTTTTGCGCAGCTGATTGCGGTGGCGCGCGCCGCCTGGTTGCGATCGGTCCGCCAGGACTGCGGCGCGGCGGGGGCCGCGGCAACTTTCTTTCTGCCGCGCTTCGAGACCGCGCACAGTTGGGCCGCCACGCAGGGCGGCTTCTTTCCATCGGGTGACGACCTGCGCATGGACGCCGCGCGTGACGCGCTGACCGCCGCGTCGCTGCTGGCCCGGGGCGGGCTTGTCGGGCAGGCCGCCACGCTGGCGGGTCGCCTGATGGAAGCGGCATGGAGCCTGGCGCGACCCGCCGCCGCAGTCGCGCCTGCGCTGCGTGCCCGCTGGGGGGAGGGGCTCGCGCAGGACCTTGGCGCGCACGCGCCAGCGCTGGAACTCGAGGCGCGCATCGGGCGCACCGCGCTGGCCTGGGCGGCGCATTCGGCCTACCGCAGCGACTGCCTGTTTGGCGCCAGTGCGGCGCTGCTGGTACTGGTTGAAGGACTGCAGCCCGAGCCCTTGCGCGAGGCGCTGCGCGCGCGCTGGGGTGCGCGTGCCATGCTCATCCAACTTGCGGCGCAACCCGCGCACGCGGCGCAGCTGCAGGCGATGCACAGTGGCGCGGTGGCACTGCACGCCGCGCGCGACCCCGAGGACGAGGCGCAGCGCGCGGCCGCCTGCGTGCTGGTGCAGCTTGCGCAGGGTCGCTCGCCGGTGGCGTTGGTCGCGCAGGACCGCCTGCTGGCGCGACGCGTGCACGCCTTGCTCGGCGAGCGCGGCATCGCGCTGCGCGACGAAACCGGCTGGACGCTGTCGACGACGCGGGCCGCCGCATCGGTGATGGGCCTGCTGCGCGCGGCGGCATGGGATGCGCAGACCGACGCGGTGATCGACTGGGCCAAGAACGCGCCAGCGATCGACGCCGCAGCGCTGGCCGGACTCGAGGCGGCGCTGCGTCGCTCGGGCGGCCGCGACTGGCGCGCGCAGCAAAGCGACGACCCGGTCGCGCTGTGGATCAACGCGCTGCGCAGCCCATTGCAGACGGCACGCAGGCTCGGCGACTGGCTGGCGGCATTGCGCAGCGCGCTCGAACAGGCGGGCCAGTGGCAGGCGCTGCAGGACGACAGCGCCGGCGGCTGCGTGCTCGACGCGCTGCGTTTGCGCGAAGGCCCCGACGCCGAATTTTCCGACCAAACGCAGCGCATCGGCCAAAGCGCTTTTGTCGCCTGGGTCAGCCAGACGCTGGAGGCGGGCAGCTTTATTCCACCGGATC
>CAISIP010000076.1 GCA_903885415.1 uncultured beta proteobacterium | reverse complement strand
GCGCGAGGATCTGCGGCTATGGCACGCGCTGGGCAGCGCGATGTACGTCGGGCAGTGGCTGTGCGCCGGCCTGATTTTTCGCGCCTGGCTGAAGCCTCGGGAGCAGGCTCAGGTCTGACTGCGCTTCTTGATACTGGCCTGGCGGGGCTTCGCGCGCTTGACCTGGCCGCCAGGCGTCAGCCGCTGATTGCCCAGCACCCGCAGCGTTCGCACTTCCGGCCGTTGGCCGCCGCGCTTGCTGTACTTGAGCACCTTGACGTCGCGCGGACCGGGCATCCGTTCTTCGTCGGGCGTGCGCTCTTTGGCCTCTATCGGGCGCCACAGCACCAGCAGCTTGCCGATGTGCTGGATCGGCGCTGCGCCGAGTTGGTCCGCCAGCCGGTGGAAGATGTCTTCGCGCTTGGTCCGGTCGTCGGACAGCACGCGAACCTTGATCAGTCCGTGGGCGCCCAGCGCCGCGTCGGTCTCTTTTTGAACGGCGGGGGTCAACCCGTCCGATCCGATCATCACCACCGGATCGAGATGGTGCGCTAGCGCGCGCTGTTCCTTGCGCTGGGCTGGGCTGAGTTGAATCTGGGGCATGCGGCTATTATCGGTCGAAGCCGACGCGCCCGTCGGCTGGTCGCTGGCGCGAAGTGCCCCAGTCCGTGCCGTCGCCTTGGCACCACGACCTTCGACACCGGAATCCATCCATGGCCAAAAGCAAGAAAGTGAATCGCGCGTGGTTGAACGACCATGTGAACGATCCCTATGTCAAGTTGGCCAAGCACGAGGGATACCGGGCCCGGGCCGCCTACAAGCTCAAGGAAATCGACGAGAGCCTGCACCTGATACGGCCTGGCGACCTGATCGTCGACCTCGGTTCGGCCCCTGGAGCCTGGAGCCAGTATCTGCGCAACCGGCTGTCGCCGCGCACCGCGCTCGGTGGCGGCGCCGCGGTCGGAGCGCTTAACGGCTGCATCATCGCCCTCGATATTCTGCCGATGGCGCCGGTCGAGGGTGTGCAGTTCCTGCAGGGCGACTTTCGCGAACCCGATATGCTGCGCCAGCTCGCGCAGGCCCTGGACGGGCGACTGGCCGACCTGGTGGTGTCGGACATGGCGCCGAATCTTTCGGGCATCGAATCGGCCGACGCCGCGCGCATCGCCGACCTGGTCGAGTTGGCGCTGGATTTCAGCCAGCGCCACATGAAGCCGTCCGGGGCGCTGGTCGTGAAGGTGTTCCACGGCAGTGGCTACAGCCAGCTTGCCAAGCTGTTCAAGCAGTCCTTTGTGGTCGTCAAGCCGATCAAGCCCAAGGCCTCGCGCGACAAGTCATCGGAGACATTTTTGGTCGGGATCGGGCTAAAGCCACTCCCGCAGCCGGGCGTGATGGCGGCCTGACCGCGTTGTTATCCCGCATAAAGCCTTGCCTTGGCACCGGTTGAATGGCGCTTATATGGCGGCGCGACGACTTGAAACGCATAAAATGGCACTCAAATGGCCTGTGTTGCCCGGTGATTGGAGCCTCGTTTGAATAATCAATGGTTTTCTAAAGTTGCGGTCTGGCTGGTGATCGCCTTGGTGTTGTTTACTGTGTTCAAGCAGTTCGACACCCGTGGCGGCGCCAGCGCGGGCTATCTGGGCTATTCGGATTTTCTGGAAGAGGTTCGCGCCAAACGCATTAAGAGCGCGGTCATCCAGGAAGGGCAGGGCGGAACCGAAATCGTCGCCGTCACCCACGACGACCGCAAGATCCGCACCACGGCAACCTACCTGGACCGTGGTCTGGTCGGCGATCTGATCGCCAACGGCGTGAAGTTCGACGTCAAGCCGCGCGAAGAAGGCTCGCTGCTGATGACGCTGCTTGTTAGCTGGGGTCCGATGCTGCTGCTGATCGGCGTGTGGGTTTATTTCATGCGCCAGATGCAAGGCGGCGGCAAGGGAGGCGCCTTCAGCTTCGGAAAAAGCAAGGCGCGCATGCTCGACGAGAACACCAACCAGATCACCTTCGCCGATGTAGCGGGATGCGACGAGGCCAAGGAAGAGGTGAAGGAGGTGGTCGACTTCCTGAAAGACCCGCAGCGTTTCCAGAAGCTCGGCGGGCGCATTCCCCGCGGGCTGCTGCTGGTGGGCCCACCGGGAACCGGCAAGACGCTGCTTGCCAAGGGCATCGCCGGCGAGGCCAAGGTGCCGTTCTTTTCCATCTCGGGTTCGGACTTTGTCGAGATGTTTGTCGGGGTCGGCGCCGCGCGCGTTCGCGACATGTTTGACAACGCCAAGAAGAATGCGCCCTGCATCATCTTTATTGACGAAATCGATGCGGTCGGACGCCAGCGCGGAGCCGGCCTGGGTGGCGGTAACGATGAACGCGAGCAGACGCTCAACCAGATGCTGGTCGAGATGGACGGATTTGAAACCAACGTCGGCGTGATCGTGGTGGCAGCGACCAACCGGCCTGACATACTGGACGCGGCGCTGCTGCGCCCGGGCCGCTTCGACCGCCAAGTCTATGTGACGCTGCCCGATATTCGTGGACGCGAGCAGATCCTCAACGTTCACATGCGCAAGGTGCCGCTGGGCCAGGACGTCAGTTCGAACATCATCGCGCGCGGAACGCCCGGCATGTCCGGAGCCGATCTGGCGAATCTGTGCAATGAAGCGGCGTTGATGGCGGCGCGCCGGGCTGCGCGCGTGGTCGAGATGCAGGATTTCGAGAAGGCCAAGGACAAGATTCTGATGGGCCCTGAGCGCAAGAGCATGGTCATGCCCGAGAGCGAGCGCATCAATACCGCGTACCACGAGTCGGGCCACGCGCTGATCGGCAAGATGTTGCCCAAGTGCGACCCGGTTCACAAAGTCACCATCATTCCGCGTGGCCGCGCACTGGGCGTGACCATGAGCCTTCCGGCGCAGGACCGCTACAGCTACGACAGCGAATACATGCTCAACCAGATCAGCATGCTGTTTGGCGGGCGCATCGCAGAAGAGGTCTTCATGCACCAGATGACGACCGGCGCCAGCAACGACTTCGAGCGCGCCACCCAGATAGCGCGCGACATGGTGACGCGCTACGGCATGACCGACGCGCTGGGCCCGATGGTCTACGCCGAGAACGAGGGCGAGGTATTTCTGGGCCGCTCGGTCACCAAGACCACCAACATGAGCGAGCAGACGATGCAGAAGGTCGACGCCGAGGTCCGGCGGATCATCGACCAGCAGTATGCGCAGGCGCGCAAGCTTATCGAGGACAACCGCGACAAGCTGGAGGCCATGGCCAAGGCCCTGCTGGAATGGGAGACCATCGACAGCGACCAGCTCGACGACATCATGGCCGGCAAGGCGCCGCGCCCGCCCAAGGACTGGACACCGAGAACGCCGGTCACCGGCGCTGGTGGCTCGGGTGGCCCGGGCGGCGCGCCTGCGGTGGGGCCCGATCCTGCTCCGACGGTGGCCTGAGCCGCAGCCGCGGCTGCTATCCATCGCAGGAATGGGGCCTCGGCTCCATGCGGGGTGAAGCCGATGTTCTGGCAGACCGCCCGCTTCAAAATCGACCTTGAGCGGCCCTGCGTGATGGGCATTGTCAACGTCACGCCCGACTCCTTTTCAGACGGTGGCCAGTACGCATCGAGTAGCGCCGCCTTGCGCCACTGCGAGCAGTTGCTCACCGATGGCGCCCATGTGCTGGACATCGGCGGTGAATCCAGCCGACCGGGAGCGCTGCCGCTGCCGCTGGCCGACGAACTTGCCCGTGTGCTGCCGGTCGTGCGCGGAGCGATTCGACTGGGTGTCCCGGTGTCGGTGGATACCAGCAAGGCGCAGGTGATGCAGGCGGTGCTCGATATCGGCGCCGACATCATCAACGATATCTGGGCCCTGCGCCAGCCTGGCGCCGCCGAACAGGTGGCGCGCTATCCGGACTGCGGCGTGTGCCTGATGCACATGCACGGCGAACCCAGCACCATGCAGGCGCAGCCGATGCAAGGCGACGTCGTGGCGCAGGTCCTGGCCTTTTTGCAGGGCCGGGCGCTGGCGCTGCGTTCGCTTGGCGTTCAGTCGCAGCAGATTGTGCTCGACCCGGGGATCGGCTTTGGCAAGACGGTTGCGCAGAACTTCAACCTGCTGGCGCGACAGCGCGAATTGCTTGCCGCGGGCTATCCCCTGCTCACCGGTTGGTCGCGCAAGTCCTCACTCGCGGCCATCGCCGGCACGCCAGACGCGCGCACGCAAGGGCCGGCGCCGTCGCGCCTGATTCCCAGCGTCGCCGCCGCGCTGCTGGCGGTAGAGCGCGGCGCGTGCATTGTTCGCGTTCACGACGTTCGAGAGACGGTGCAGGCGCTGGCGGTGCTGGCGGCGACGCGCTAGCCGGGTCAGATCGTGGATACTGCAGCCCGGAGAAGAACATGACGCGAAAATTTTTCGGTACCGACGGCATCCGCGGCACCGTCGGCCAGGCCCCGATCACGCCCGACTTTGTGCTGCGCCTGGCGCATGCCGTGGGCCGGGTTCTCAAGCGCTCCGAGTCCAGGCCCACCGTGCTCATCGGCAAGGACACCCGGATTTCGGGCTACATGCTCGAGAGCGCACTCGAGAGTGGCTTCAATTCGGCCGGCGTTGACGTCGTTCTCCTCGGGCCGCTGCCGACCCCCGGCGTGGCTTACCTGACGCGGGCGCAGCGGGCTTCGCTGGGTGTGGTCATCAGTGCGAGCCACAACCCTTTTGCGGACAACGGCATCAAGTTCTTCAGCGCACAGGGCGCCAAGCTGCCCGACGCCTGGGAGCTGGCGGTCGAGTCGGCGCTTGACGAGGACCCGGTGTGGGCCGACTCGGCTTCGCTGGGAAAGGCCCGTCGGCTCGACGACGCCGCCGGTCGCTACATCGAGTTCTGCAAAAGCAGCTTCGCCAACGACCTTACGCTGCGGGGCATGCGCATCGTTGTGGATGCAGCCCATGGCGCGGCCTATCAGATTGCGCCGAAGGTGTTTCACGAGCTCGGCGCCGAGGTCATCGCCATCGGCTGCGCCCCCGACGGACTCAACATCAACCACGAGGTCGGTGCGACGCACCCGAAGGCGCTGGTCGATACGGTGCTGGCCAAGGGGGCCGACTACGGCGTCGCCCTGGACGGCGACGCCGACCGGCTGCAACTCGTCGACGCCGGGGGCCGGCTGTATAACGGCGACGAACTGCTGTATCTGATGGCCGACGACCGGCTCGGTCGCGACGAGCACATCCCGGGAGTCGTCGGAACGCTGATGACCAACATGGCGGTCGAAGTGGCGCTCAAGGCCAGGGGGGTACAGTTCGTTCGGGCCAAGGTGGGTGACCGCTATGTTCTCGAGGAAATGGAGAAGCGCCACTGGATTTTGGGCGGCGAGGGGTCGGGCCACCTGCTCGCGCTGGACAAACATACCACCGGCGACGGCCTGATTTCGGCCCTGCAAGTGTTGCAGGCCTGCGTGCGCAGCGGGCAGACCATGGCGCAGCTGCTGCAAGGGCTGACGCTGTTTCCGCAAACGCTGATCAATGTCCGCCTGCGACCGGGACAAGACTGGGCCGCTAACCCGGCGCTGACGGCCGCGACCAGGGCGGTGCAGTCGGAGCTGGGCGACAACGGCCGGGTGCTGATTCGCGCCAGCGGCACCGAGCCGTTGTTGCGCTTGATGGTCGAGGCGCGCGACGCTGCGCAGTCGCAGTCCTGCGCCGAGCGGCTGGCGCTGTGTCTGGCCCAATGAGCGCGGGCCGCGCGCCGGTTGCGCGACCGCTCGGCTCTGCGCTGATGGTCTTGCGCGCCGATTACCGCAACCCGGAGCATGCGCGCGCGCTGGTCGAACTGCTCGACGCCTATGCGCGCGACCCGGCAGGCGGCGCGACGCCGCTGGGTGAATTCGCGCGCGCCAATCTGGCGAATGCCTTGGCCGCGCGGCCGCAGGCCTTCAGTGTGCTCGCCTATGACGGCGCGCAGCCGGTGGGCCTGGCGAACTGCATCGAAGGCTTCTCCAGCTTTGCCTGCCGCGCGCTCGTGAACGTCCACGACCTGGCCGTGCTGCCAAGCCACCGCGGGCTGCGCGTCGGGGCGAAAATGTTGGAGTTGGTCGAGCGCATCGCCCGCGAGCGTGGCGCCTGCAAGCTCACGCTGGAGGTGCTGTCGGGCAATGCCAGCGCCCACGCGCTGTACGCGCGTGTCGGCTTCGCCTCGTACCAACTTGACCCGGCGATGGGCCAGGCGCAGTTCCTGCAGAAATGGCTCGACTGAAGGCCTGAACCCTAGGTTGCACGCTGCCCGCGCTCGTACCAGGGTTTGCTGGCGTTCACCAGCGGCGCGAAGGCAAACACCATGATCAGGTCGTTGAGCGCGACTTGCGACAGCGTGAAGCGGGTCGCCGTTGCTCAGGCGACTCCATACAGTTCCATCTGCGCGACCGCCTGCGCCACCTGCGGCAGCAACTGCCCCAGACCGATGCCGCAAGCGATGCACAGCAGTACCCACAGGCTCAGATAGCGCTCGAAGGCGTTCATCGGCTTCATGCGCCTGCCAGCCGGCGCGCGCTGCCCTCCAAGCCCAGCCGGCCGATAGCCTATGGCGGTAGGTTCACCAGAAGCTCCAGACGCCGGTGCAGCCCCAGCAGCGTGAGGCGGAAGGCTTCGCGCTGCTGCGCCTCGTCGCCGCCGACTGCCGAAGGGTCGGGGTAGCCCCAATGCGCCGTGGCGGGCTGGCCCGGCCAGAACGGGCAGGCCTCGCCGGCAAACGCGTCCCCGCTCTTGCTGCGCAGGCCGTCGGTGCCAATGCCCGCCGCCCGCAGGGCCGCCAAGCCCATCGGATGCGGCTGCTGGTGGGGGCCCGGGCTGCTGCCAGCGGAGAAGCCCTTGAACCTGCCGCCGCCGATGTGGTTGAGCACCGCCTCGGCCAGTATGCTGCGGGCCGCCTTGGCGGGCACGCACTCGCCGGGGTTAGCGCGCATTCGTCCCCCGCGCAGCAGTGTTCGCTGAGGTGCGCGAGCAGGTCGCGCACCTGTTCGAAGTTCGCTCGGTACACCCAATTGCGACCGCGCTGCTCTGAGCTGACCAGTCCGGCGTGCGTGAGTTCCTTCAAATGAAAGGACAGCGCGCTGGGCGTACAGCCCAGTTGGGCCGCGATCATGCCGGGTGTCAGTCCGTCGGACCCGGCTAGCACCAGTGCCTTGAAGGCGCGCAATCGCTGCAAGCGATCGCAACGCCAGCGCCTCGGGCATTGGGATCGGGTCGGCATGCCTGGATCTAATTTCTATATCTGAATGAATATTGAAATATAGACTGATGGCAGTCTATCAGGCAGCTGCTGCTGCAATGTCTGCCAGCATTTCCCGGGCGGATCTTCACGCGCTTGTCGTCGCCTTGCCATGGCGCTGTCACAGACTGCGTCCATCATCCTGCATGGTTCATACAAGCCTTGGTCCTACATGCTGAAAGGAATGCGAGATGAGACAGACCATAAGCCCCTTGGGCGCCCCCCGCGACCCAAGCCTGGCGCCCTTTGGAGCAACGCCATCGCATGGCGGAAAAATCCGTGCCGTGTGGGCCCAGCATCTGGATGAGGTTCGTGCGGCACAGCGCTTGCGTTATCAGGTGTTCGCGCATGAAATGGGCGCCCGACTGGACGTTCCGCTGAGCCTTGCCCATCCGGGCCACGATGTGGACCTCTTCGACGATTATTGCGAGCATCTCCTGGTACGCGACCAAGACTCGCGGGAAGTGGTGGGAACCTACCGGGTGCTGACACCCGCGCAGGCCCGGCGGGTAGGGAGCACCTATACCGACACCGAGTTCGACCTCACCCGACTGCGCGGCCTGCGCGAGCGCATGGTCGAACTCGGGCGCAGTTGCGTCCACAAGGAGTACCGCCACGGCGGCGTGATCATGGCCCTGGGAGCGGCCTTGTTTGAATTCATGCGGACCAACCGCTTTGAAAGCATGATCGGGTGCGCCAGCATTCCGATGCTCCATCAGGGGCGGCCCAGCGGCGATTCGGCTGCGAGCCTTTACAGCCAGCTAAGCCGCGAACATCTCGCGCCGGTCGAACACCAGGTACGCGCGCGACGACCGTTGCCGCTGCACCGGTTTGACAACTCGCTCGCGGTGGAGCCGCCGGCGATGATCAAGGGCTATTTGCGGCTTGGCGCCAAGGTGCTCGGCCCTCCCGCCTGGGATGCCGCTTTCAACACCGCGGACTTGCCGATCATGGCGCGCCTGGAGGACCTGCCAGCGCGCTATCGCAAGCACTTTTTGGGCGCGTGATGCGGACTCGATTTGATGGTGCAGCGGCGATGGAGGCAGTGGTTCGGCGCGCGCAGCATGCCGTGGTCGATGAGCACGATGACGACGGATCGGTGCAGCATTACCGAAGCATCTTCATCTCGGACCTTCATCTTGGCACCCCGGGTTGCCAGGCCCAGGCGCTGCTGGAATTTCTTCGTACGCATTCGAGCGAGCAGTTGTATCTGGTGGGAGACATCATCGACGGCTGGCAATTGCGTCGGCGCTGGTACTGGCCGCAGACGCATAACGATGTGGTGCAAAAGCTGCTGCGGCGCGCGCGCAAAGGATGCCGGGTCGTCTTCGTCCCGGGCAACCATGACGAATTCGCGCGTGCTTTTATCGGGCACCAGTTTGGCGGCATCGATGTCGTCGAGCACGCGACCCACGTCACGGCGGACGGGCGCAGATTGTGGATCGTGCACGGCGACTACTTCGACGGCGTGATCCAGTTCGCCAAGTGGCTCGCTTATCTGGGCGACAACCTGTACGAGCTAACCCTCAGCCTGAACCGCCACCTCAATCATCTGCGGGCGCGCCTGGGGCTGCGTTATTGGTCGCTCTCGGCCTATCTGAAACACCGGGTCAAGCAGGCGTTGAGCTATGTGATGGCCTTTGAAAGTGCGGTCGCCAGCGAGGCACGTAAGCGCGGCTACGACGGCGTCGTGTGCGGCCATATCCACCGCGCGGAAATGCGGGAAATCGACGGTACCTTGTACTGCAACGACGGCGACTGGGTCGAGAGCCGCACCGCGCTGGTGGAGCACCACGACGGCAGGCTGGAGCTAGTGCACTGGGCACCTGCAGGCGAGACGGCGCGTGACCAAACCCGACCCGAAGTGGTGGCTGCATGAGGGCACGCCGCCTTCACCATGCGGCTGCTGACCGCCCGCCCAATCGGGCGAAGCGAAGCCATGGCTGTCACGAAACTGTCACACGAACACTGGACAATCGCTCACCGAGTTGCAATGAGGGGATGGCTCGCAGATGTTGCCTGGAGTTTCTTTGCAAAAGCCGGTATGCGAACCCAAGCGCGTGCCATGGATAGACCGTGACCAGAGCATTCTGGCGTTCAATGAGCGGGTGCTCGACTGGGCGGCGCGTGCGGAAGTTCCGTTGCTGGAGCGCTTGCGGTACCTATGCATCGTGTCATCGAATCTGGACGAGTTTTTCGAGGTCCGGGCGGAGCCGCACCTCATGGCGGCACGCGCACGCGACCACCGTGGCGGATGCAGCGTAGAGTCCTTTGAGGCACTGTCGGGCATCGCGCAGACCCTGGTCGCGCGTCAATACGCGATTTACAACGATGCGCTGACGCCGGCGTTCGCCCGCGTGGGGATTCGTGTGCTGTCCCACGCCGAGCGCAACGCCTCGCAACGCCTTTGGGTCAAGCAATTTTTTGCCCGCGAGGTACGTCCGCTTCTGCTTCCGGTTGCGCTGGACCCCGCGCATCCCTTCCCGCAAGTGGCGAACAAGTCGCTCAACTTCATCGTTCGCCTGAGTGGCGCAGACGCCTTTGGTCGACACAACGAAATCGCCATCGTGAAAGTGCCGCGCGTGCTGCCGCGCCTCATTCGACTGCCACGGCATCGTGCTGCTGCTGACATGCTGTTCGTTGCGCTGTCGAGCGTGATCCGCGCGCATCTCAGCGACATGTTCCCCGGCCGCGACGTAGTGCAGTTTTCCCAGTTTCGCTTGACCCGTCATACGGAGCTTGCGGTCGACGAGGGCGATGTGAAGGACCTGCGCAGCGCCCTGCGCCAGGGCCTGCAGCATCGCCCCTACGGCCAGGCAGTCCGGCTGGAAGTGTCGTCGGGTTGCACAGATCACCTGACAGACTTCCTGCTCAAGCAGTTTGATTTGCCCGCGGGCGCGCTGTACCGGGTTCATGGTCCGGTGAACCTGGCGCGGCTGGCGCAACTGATCGACCTGGTCGACGCGCCCGCTCTGTGCTTTCCTGTCTATGAGCCGGCCCGGCCCAGCCAGTTGGTCGCCGGCGTATCGATATTCGAGCAACTCCGGCGCTCAGACATTTTGATCCACCAGCCTTTCGAGAGCTTTGACGGTGTTCTGGATTTTTTGCGCGAGGCGGTGCATGACCCGGATGTACTGGCGATCCGTCAAACCATCTACCGCACCGGCGCCGATTCGGCGTTGATGGACCTATTGCGCGAAGCGGTGCGTCGCGGCAAAGAGGTGATGGTGGTGGTCGAACTGAAGGCGCGCTTTGACGAGGAGGCAAACATCAACTGGGCCGAGTTGCTTGAGTCGATCGGCGCACAGGTCGTCTACGGGGTGGTTGGACTGAAGACCCATGCCAAGATGATGCTGATCACCCGACGCGAAGGTCGGACACTGCGACTGTATGGCCACCTGTCTACTGGCAACTACAACGTTCGCACCGCGCGCCTGTACACCGACTGGAGCCATCTGACGGCGGACCGCGCGCTGACCGCGGACATGGCCAGCGTGTTTGTTCATTTGGCCGGCCAAAGCCGACCAGCGCGCCTGCGCAACATGTGGATGGCGCCGTTCCAATTGCAGCGCCAGCTGTTGCAGAAGATAGAAGCCGCAGGGGACGCGGCAGCACGGGGCGAGGGCGGTCGAATCGTGGCAAAAATGAACGCACTGACCGACGACACACTGGCGCGGGCGTTGCTGCGCGCCGGGCAAAAGGGAGCCCGCATCGATCTGATTGTGCGCGGCGCCTGTGTGCTCCCGGCACAGGTGCGGGGCATCAGCGACAACATTCGGGTGCGATCTGTGATCGGGCGCTTTCTTGAGCACACCCGTGTTTTCTATTTTCGCTGCGCCGGGGTCGAGGCGCTGTACCTCTCTAGCGCGGACTGGATGAGCCGCAACATGATTGGCCGCATCGAATTGGCCTGGCCGGTGACCGATCCCGTCCAGCGTCAGCGGATCGTCGACGAAGACCTCGTCGCGTACCTGCACGATGGCGTCGACGCTTGGGACATGCAGTCGGATGGCACTTACCTGCGTGTTCACTCCGGGGACGGCGCGCAACAGTACGGCGCTCAAGCCGCCCTGATGCGTCGCCATACAAGGCGATCGAACAAACCAACGGGGAAGCCGTGAACCTGATCTTATGGCGCCACGCCGAAGCACACAATTTGCTGCCGGGTCAGGATGACTTGGAGCGCACCCTCACGCCAAAGGGTGAAAAGCAGGCCAAGCGAATGGCCCAATGGCTGGACCGACAGCTCCCCGACCGCACCCGGATTTTGGTCAGCCCCGCACGCAGGACCGAGCAGACGGCCGCTGCGTTGGGGCGAAAATTCAAGCTGCGACCGGAGCTGGCGCCGGACTGCAGCGTCGCGCAACTGCTCCAAGCGGCTGAGTGGCCCGTCGTCGAAGGCTTCGTATTGGTGGTCGGGCACCAGCCGACACTGGGTCAAACCGTTTCGCAACTGATGGGGTGGAGCGAAAACGAGTGCGCCGTCAAGCGCGGCGCTGCGTGGTGG
>CAISIP010000075.1 GCA_903885415.1 uncultured beta proteobacterium | reverse complement strand
TTCTTGATGTTCATGAAAATCATGATCAGGAATACCGTGATCGCCATCGCGAAAGTCTGATTGGGGTCGGTCGTGGGCACCGACTTGAAATGGTCAAGGCCCATCGCTTCTGTGATCCGCGGCAGCAGGTCGACCGGAAGAAAGTCCATCGCGTTCATGACCCACACCCATAGGAATATGGTCAGGGCCAGCGGCGTCACAAAGCCGCGCTTGCCGTGGTACGAGTCCTTGACCTGCGAATCCACAAAGTCGACCACCATCTCGACGAATGACTGAAAGCGGCCCGGCACGCCGGCGCTGGCACGGCTCGCAGCCAGCGCGAATAGCCCAAAAGCGATGGCGCCGACGACCCACGATACCAGGATGGTGTCGAGGTGCAGGGTCCAGAAACCGTGACCGACATGCCAGTTGGTCAGGTGATGCGATATGTATTCGCTAGAGCTGGGAGCGGCAGATGAGGACATGAGGCTTTTTCTTCTACAACTTCAACGCAAAGGACCCGTTACAAGACAAAAATTTTGCGGCAACTTGCTCGCCACCCAGCTACCGTTCCAGCAGCAGCGCCACCCAGTAAGCCAGCTGCACCGCACCGAAGCCAACAAAAACCCACAGCGCCGGCAGTTCCGGACACCCCAGGAAGATGCCACCGAAGATAACCACCGTGCCAAGCCACTTCAGCGCCTGCGCAGATACCTGCGTCCTGAGTGCCGCCTGTGGCGTCACCGCCCGGACAACCCCCATTCTCAAGGCGCTCAAGGCCGCAGGCACAAAAACCGCCATGCCACCGAGCGCCACCGCCTGCGCGACCTCCGCGCCCTTGAACCAGGCAGCCAGCGCAGCCAGTAGCAGCGTCGATCCGATCTGCGACAGAATCAGGCGCCACAGTATCGCCTTGAGCCTGGAACGACCTGATTCAAACACTGAACCCATCCTGCGCCATGTCGTCGCCAACGCCATAAAGGCGCGTTTAGCAAAGCTTACGATTATAGCCAAAGTCAAGCCGCATTCCTTGCATCGCTCCAATCCCACCCGCCGTGAGCGGGAAAAGGGCCGTCGGCGCAGGCCGATAATTGCCGCATGAACCTGCTTCCCTCGACGCCCTGTTACCTCGACGGCGCATTCACGCCCCTGTGCGACGCGAAGGTCAGCGTCATGGACCGGGGCTTTATATTTGGCGATGGCCTCTATGAAGTGGTTCCGGCCTACAGCGGCGTACCGTTTCGCTTTACGCAGCATATGGACCGGCTTGAGCGCAGCCTGGCCGAAATGCGCATGTCCAACCCCTTGCGTCGCGAGCAGTGGCATGCGCTCGCGTTGCAACTGCTCGCACACGGCGCACAGGCTGCAGGCGCGGCGGTGCACGAACTGGACCAGCTGGTCTACATCCAGATCACGCGCGGCGTCGCCATGCGCGACCATGCGATGCCCGCCGGCATCGCGCCCACCGTATTCGCAATGGCCAACCCGATGCAACAGCCCAGCGCCGAGCAGCGGGCGCGCGGCGTGGCCTGCGTGAGCGCCGACGACTTCCGCTGGACCAAGGCCCACATCAAGAGCACCAGCTTGCTCGGCTCGGTGTTCGCGCGCCAGATCAGCGTTGACGCCGCAGCAGCCGAGACCATCATGTTCCGCGACGGTTTTCTGAGCGAGGCCGCAGCCAGCAATGTATGGGCCGTGAAGGATTCGAAGGTGATCGGAACGCCCAAGGACAACCTGGTACTGGCGGGCATCCGCTACGGTCTGATCGAGGAGATGTGCCACAGCCTTGGCTTGGGCTTTGAACTTCGCAAAGTCAGCCGCGCCGAGGTGTTCGGTGCCGACGAGTTGCTGCTGTCGAGCGCGACCAAGGAGGTGCTGGCCGTAACCACGCTCGATGGCCAGCCCATCGGCAGCGCGGCGCAGCGCGGACTACCGGGCCCGGTGTACGCGCAACTGCATGCCGCCTAC
The DNA here is from genome assembly GCA_903885415.1 of uncultured beta proteobacterium. GTDB lineage: Bacteria > Pseudomonadota > Gammaproteobacteria > Burkholderiales > Burkholderiaceae_C > CAISIP01. The sequence continues at coordinate 3,324 of CAISIP010000075.1, read as the reverse complement.
CAGCGCGCCAAATCGGCGGCGGCCTGAGCAGCGGCACGCCAGATCGACCACACCGACGCCAATTAGGACTATGGCTGCCGACACCGATTCGCTGATCCGCTACCCCTCGCAATTTCCAATCAAGGTGCTCGGCCCGAAGGTGGACGGTTTCGTCCACGCCGTGAGCACGGTCGCACGCGCCTTCGACCCGGACTTTGACGCCGCCGCGATCGAGCTGCGCGAAAGCAGCGGCGGCAAATACCTGGGCATCACGATCACCATCACCGCCACCAGCCGCGAGCAGCTCGACGAGCTTTACCGCACGCTGTCGACGCACCCGATGGTCAAGGTCGTCCTGTAAGCGCCGTTGCACGCCCTGGCCAATCATCTCGGAAGGGTGGAGTACCTGCCCACCTACGTCGCGATGCAGGATTTCACCGCAGCGCGCACAGCCGCCACGGCGGACGCGCTGTGGCTATGCGAACACCCGCCGGTGTACACGCAAGGGCTGGCCGGGCGGGCCGGCCATGTGCTCGATGCCGGAGCCATCCCGGTCATCGCGACCAACCGCGGCGGCCAGGTGACTTACCACGGGCCGGGGCAGGTCGTCGCCTATCCCCTGATCGACCTCAGGCGCGCGGGCTACTTTGTCAAGGAATACGTCTACCGGATCGAAGAGGCGCTGATTCGCACGCTGGCGCACTTCGGCGTGACCGGCCACCGGGTGGCGGGCGCGCCCGGCATCTACGTCCGGCTTGACGACCCGGGGTCGCACGCGGTGCTTGCGCAGCGGCCGCATTCTGCGCCGGACTTTTCCGGGCTTGGAAAAATCGCCGCGCTGGGCATCAAGGTCAGCCGCAACTGCAGCTACCACGGGCTGGCGCTGAACGTGGCGATGGAGCTCGAGCCCTTTTCGCGCATCAACCCCTGCGGCTATGCCGGACTGAGAACGGTGGACCTTTCTACAATCGGCGTGTCGGTCGAATTGCGCGAAGCTGCCGACATATTGAGCCGCAAGCTCCTCACCCACCTGGCGCCCTAGCGTCTTGTTCACCATGAGCAGCCCCCCCATTCCGCCGACCGTGGTGCGCCAGACGCAGACGGTACCGGACTACGATCCCACCATCAAGCAACGGGCCGGCGCCAAGCTGTCGCGCATTCCGGTCAAGGTCATCCCCGGTGAGGTGCTGAAAAAGCCGCCATGGATCCGGGTGAAGGCCGGCTCGCCGAGCACGCGCTTTTATGAGATCAAGGACATCCTGCGCAAGAACAAGCTGGTGACGGTATGCGAGGAGGCCTCCTGCCCGAACATTGGCGAGTGCTTCGGCAAGGGCACCGCCACCTTCATGATCATGGGCGACAAGTGCACCCGGCGCTGCCCATTTTGCGATGTAGGCCATGGCCGACCCGACCCGCTCGACGCCGACGAGCCGAGCAATCTGGCCAACACGATTGCGGCGCTGGGACTGCGCTATGTGGTGATCACCAGCGTCGATCGCGACGACCTGCGCGACGGAGGAAGCCAGCACTTCGTCGACTGCATCCGGGCGACGCGCGCGCTATCGCCGCAGACGCAAATTGAAATACTGGTGCCCGACTTTCGCGGCCGCGACGATCGCGCGCTCGAGATCCTCAAGGCCGCGCCGCCCGACGTGCTGAACCACAATCTCGAGACCGTCCCGCGCCTGTACAAGCAGGCTCGACCGGGTTCGGACTATGCGTTCAGCCTGAACCTGCTGAAAAAGTTCAAGGCGCTCTTCCCCCAGGTGCCGACCAAGAGCGGGCTGATGGTCGGCCTGGGCGAAACCGACGAGGAAATCCTCGGCGTGATGCGCGATATGCGGGCCCACCATATCGACATGCTGACCATCGGCCAGTACCTCGCGCCGAGTTCAAGCCACCTGCGGGTGGAGCGCTATGTGCATCCCGACACCTTCAAGATGTTCGAGCAACAGGCTTACGCGATGGGCTTCAAGCACGCCGCAGTCGGCGCCATGGTGCGTTCAAGCTACCATGCAGACCAGCAGGCGGGGCACGCGATGTCCGGTCACAGTACGGTTGCAGTGACGGTCTGATCCACCAGCAACTGCGCGTACAGTCCCTGGTTATAGACGGCGTAAGCGCGCCCTGCGTTAAACACCGTTCCCACGGAAACTCCCCAGCCGCTGGACATGACGGCATCTCCCGCGTTGCCGTCGATGACCAGCTGGTGTCGTTGCTCAGGGGAGACTCCGCTGGCACCGCCGGATGCCAGGTTATAAGTTCCATCGAGCCAGCCATTGCTATTGTTGAAGCTGTTCATTCCAGTCATATCAAGCACGTCCGCCAAACTAAGCCATAGCGTATTGTTAGCGCTGCCCGTCAGATCGATGCGCTCAATGGACTCGATGCGCGATGCGCTACCCGGCGTGCTTCCGCCTGCATTGGCAAGCGACAACAAGTTCAGCGTGATCGCGGCGCCGTCGAGTCGCAGCGTGTCGATGCCGCCACCGCCGTCGACCCGCGCCAGTTGCGCCAAATTGCCCTCGGCGCCAAAGACGGCCCCCAGTGAGGCGACGTTGCTGGCATTCAGAACCAGCGTGTCTGCGCCCGCGCCGCCCAGCAGCACATCGGCGCCCCCAGCGCCAATCAACGTGTCGTCTCCAGCGCCGCCAACCAGTGCGTCGGCCAAACTGGTACCGGTCAGCAAATTGGCGCTACTGTCCCCCAACTGGTCGACTGCGGTCTGGTTGAATGCGCCCGAAGTTGCGCCAAAAATCAGATAACTTCGGCCAGAGTCCGCGCCGGCCGCAGCATCGCTGCTGCCGGCACCCACCAGCAGGTCGGCAAGGCCGTCGCCATTGGCATCCCCTGCCGCCGATACGCTGGCGCCGCTGAGGTCGCCCGCCGCCTGGCCAATGATGACGAAGCCACCCGAGCCCCCAAATACATTCGACAGTTCTATTGCGCCGCCGCCCGTCTTGCCAAAGACGAGATAGCTGCGCCCCGCATTCACGCCAGTGGCCGGGTCTGCCGCCATCGCCCCGACGATCAGGTCGGCAAGTCCGTCGCCGTTGACATCGCCTGCGGCGGCGACGCTGCCACCGCTCCAATCCCGCGCCGACTGGCCATTGATCACAAAGCCGCCGACGCCCGACGCCACATCCGACAAGTTGAGGGCGCCGGTTCCGGCCTTGCCAAAAACGACGTAGCTGCGCCCGGCCTGATCGCCACCCGCAGTCGGGTCGGCCAGCGGCGCGCCAATGATCAGATCGGCCAGGCCGTCGCCATTGACATCGCCCGCACCGGCCACGCTGCTTCCACTCCAGTCGCCGGCCGACTGGCCATTGAGGAGGAAGCCGCCGG
>CAISIP010000074.1 GCA_903885415.1 uncultured beta proteobacterium | reverse complement strand
GCCACCTGGCTGATACGCACCGCGCTTGTCGAAAGGCGGTTGAGGATCAGCACCACACCGGTGCTGAACCACCAGATGAAAACCGCAAACACGACCGCAAGGAGGGCGTCAGGCATGGCGGGTCGGACGTGTCAGGCTGGCCGCGTCACCAGGCAGGCGCCATGCGGACTTCGGCGGTAAGTTCGTTGCGCAACACCGGCAACGTATACAGGCGCACGAAAGTCGCAAGGGCTGCTGCCGCCAAGCCCGCGCGCTGCAGGTTGCCGATCAGGCCACCACGCTTTTTGGCCGCATCCATCCGTGTCTGCAGGTCGAACAGGCGCGCCAGGCCACTGCGGAAGGCCGGGTTGTCGATATCGAGCATGACCGGAAATACCTGCCGCGTGATCTCGTTGGTGATGCGAAACACCGTGTAGTCGTAGGTCGTGGATTCGAGCCCCATCTCGTTATGCAGCATCGGGCGCGTGTGGTCGCGCACGTACATCGTGGCGTACACCGCAAGCAGGAAGAAGCGGATCCAGTACACGTTGCCACCGCGAAGCAGGTGCGGATTGGCGCGCATGATGAGGGCGAAGGATTCGCCGTGGCGGAACTCGTCGTTGCACCAACGCTCGAACCAGCGGAAGATGGGGTGGAAGCGCTTTTCCGGGTTCTTCTCCAGCTGGCGAAAGATGGTGATGTAGCGCGCGTAGCCGATTTTTTCCGACAGGTAGGTCGCGTAGAAGATGTATTTTGGTTTGAAGTAGGTATAGGCCTTGGTGCGCTTTAGGTCGCCCAGGTCGATCCCGAGGCCGAAGTCCTTGAGCGACTGGTTAATGAAGCTGGCGTGGCGGGACTCGTCGCGCGCCATGAAACGCATCAGCTGCTTGATGTCGGGGTTCTCGACATTCCTGAAGATCTCGTTATACAGGATGCAGCCCGAAAACTCCGAGGTCAGCGACGAGATCAGGAAGTCCAGGAACTCCTGGCGCATGGCCGGACTGACCTGCGAAAACCGCTCTGCCACCTCCGTTGCGAATTCCGGCGTGCGCTGGAAATGGTCGTGGTTGTTGTCGCCTTCGTACTCTGCCATCATGGCATCCCACTGCGTGCGCATGGACGAGATATCCAGCCGGTCCATGGCCTTGAAATCCGTGGTGTAGAAGCGTGGGCTGAGCATGGTGCTTTCACGCGCCCTTTGCGACGCGACGTCTGCCGATTCAATGCTTGTGGTGGCTTGCATGTTGGTCTCCGTTCGGAAAATTCAGGGGAACTTGGCGGGCAGGAAGCGCGCGAACTCGGCCATGTTGGTGGGGCCGAAGGCATCCAGATCGATACGCGCACCGGTTGCCGGGTCCAGCAGAGTCAGGCGGTGGTCGACGTAGGCGGTCAGGGTGAACGATGGGCCGTTACCGATTCCGCGGGAGTGGCGCTCGCGCGCAAGCGCACGCAGCGTGCCGCGCACAAAACCCTGCTCGCCGCGCAGTACCGACACCAGTTCGCCGCTCTTGCCGTCGACCACGGCCACGCCGCCATCGCTGCGGTCTTCAAAGCGCAAGCTGCGCTCGGCCACCGCAGCGGCGGCACGCTGGTCCGGCCCGTTGCCGGTGATGCGTACCAGTCCCACGCTGATGAGCGAAAACGCGATCAGGGCACCAGCGCAATACAGGACCCAGGCAGGAAAGGTGTCAGGGGCCCAGGGCTTGGGGGTTGCCTTGCCCAGGGCGCTGGTGGTGTGCATGGTCATGCGGCACTCACCTGCAGGGGGCCTGGGTTCGACGCCCGTGCGCTGTGGGATCCATCGGCGCTGGCAGCGGGCAGGGCCGACGCCATGGCTGCATTGCGCGTGCGCGCTGTCCATGCGACGCCGAGTTGCCGGGCCAGAGCGGATGCGTCGGCCACGCAGCGCACCGTGGGTTGTGGCCGGGTGATGTGCCAGGGGCGTGAACTTGGCCACAGGTGCACCCAGGCAATGCGGTCATCGCCCGAGAGCGAGACTGAAATGTCGCCGAAACCGCGCCGGTGCAGGCGCAGGTCGGCGGCGCCCAGTCTGGACAGGGGCAGATTGAAGGTCACCGTAAGCACAATGCCCAGTCGCATCACTAGCCGCTTGTTGGTAAGGGTGTAGACCGTGGTGCGAGCGGTCAGCCAGGCCAGTGTGCACACGATGGCCAGCGCGGTAAGCGAGAGCGGAAGCAGCCACTTCAGCGCCAGAAGCACCCCCAGCGCGTTGGTGCCGGCAGCGATTTCCATGCCTGCGCGCACCGTCACCAGCGCGGCGAAATACAGGCAGAGGCTGCGCAGGTGGAACGCTTCACGGGCCAGGGTTGCGATATCGGGCGAGGCCTGCCACAGGATGGATTCGTCCTGCGGCAAGCGCTCCGGCAAGCCGTACTGCGGCTCGAACTCGTGTTCGTGGCTGTGGTTGTCATTGCCCATGGCGACCCCACCCTAGATCAGCGGCTCGGACCGGGCGGGGTCGGCATACAGCGTGCCTGCCCCGTAATACGCGCTGATCTGGTCTTCCTCGCGCTTGGTCACCTGGTCGGGGTGACGTGTACCCGGAACATCGGCAAAGTGCATGCCGTACAGTGCGTGCACTTCCACCTGGTTGCGCCGGATGCGCGCAAACGGAATCGGAAGCAGCACATTGCGCGTTCCGGCTTTGCCTTCGGTCCGTACCTCGAGGTAGCGAAACACCATCTCGGCGCTGTCGATCCAGATGTCCTTGACCACGCCGCCCAGTTTGCCGTCAAGATCGGAAGAGCACCACGTCTGAACTCCAGTCACCAGATCTGATCTCGTATG
>CAISIP010000073.1 GCA_903885415.1 uncultured beta proteobacterium | reverse complement strand
CGCATGGCCGCGTTGGCGGCGCGCGACGAACCGGTGACGCGTAGGGTCCTGCCGCGCGACGAAGCCATCGACTATTTCAAGAGCCTTGGCGAGCATTACAAGGCAGAGATCATAGGCAGCATTCCGGCTGGTGAAGATGTTTCTCTGTACCGTGAGGGTGCATTCGAAGATCTTTGCCGCGGACCGCACGTGCCCAGCACCGGCAGGTTGAAATTTTTCAAGCTGATGAAGCTCGCGGGCGCTTACTGGCGCGGTGACCATCGCAACGAGATGCTGCAGCGGATCTACGGCACCGCATGGGCTAGCAAGGACGCGTTGCAGCAGCATCTGACCATGCTGGAGGAAGCCGAGAAGCGCGACCACCGCAAACTCGGGCGCGAACTCGATCTTTTCCATATCGATGATCATGCGCCGGGACTGGTGTTCTGGCACCCCAAGGGCTGGACGCTGTGGCAAGGCGTCGAGCAGTACATGCGCCAGGTCTACCGCGACAACGGCTACCAGGAAGTCAAGGGTCCGCAGATCATCGACAAGAGCCTGTGGGAGAAGACCGGCCATTGGGACAAGTACCGCGAGAACATGTTCGTCACCGAATCGGAAAAGCGCGACTATGCGCTCAAGCCGATGAACTGTCCCGGCCACATCCTGATATTCAAGCAGGGCATCAAGAGCTACCGCGATCTGCCGCTGCGCTACGGCGAATTCGGCCAGTGCCATCGCAACGAGCCCTCGGGCGGGTTGCACGGCATCATGCGGGTACGCGGCTTCACGCAGGATGACGGCCATATTTTTTGCACAGAAGACCAGATCCTGCAGGAGTGCGTCGACTACACGGCGCTGCTGCAGCGGGTCTATACCGACTTTGGCTTTCACCACATCATCTACAAGGTCGCGACCCGGCCTGCGCAGCGCATCGGCTCCGACGCGGTTTGGGACAAGGCCGAGGCGGCGCTGATGCAAAGCATGAAGGCTTCCGGGTGCGCTTATGAAATCTCCGAGGGTGAAGGTGCTTTCTATGGGCCGAAGATCGAATACACACTCAAGGACGCGATTGGCCGCCAGTGGCAATGCGGCACCATGCAGGTCGATTTCTCGATGCCAGAGCGACTTGACGCCGAATACGTGGGTGAAGACGGTGCGCGCCACCGGCCGGTGATGCTGCACCGTGCGATTGTCGGCAGCCTGGAACGATTCATCGGAATCCTGATCGAGGAGAGCGCCGGGGCATTGCCGACATGGCTCGCGCCGGTGCAGGTGGTGCTTCTCAATATCACCGACGCACAGGCCGAATATGCCCGGACAGTTGCTAAAACGCTGAAAAATCAAGGGTTTAGGGTGGCTTTGGACCTGCGCAACGAGAAAATAACGTATAAAATACGGGAGCATTCGATGCAAAAGCCACCATACATCCTGGTCGTCGGTGACAAGGAAGTGGCGGCCGGAGCTGTTGCGGTGCGCGGCCGGGGCAATCTGGACCTCGGTGTGATGTCCCTCGATGCATTCGTGCAAAGAGTCGCCGCAGACGTCACAAACAAGTCTGTTGTCTAGTTCTATCGACAAGATTCCAGCGTGTTGGCGTGCGGTATGCGGCTATGGCTACAATTTTGTAGTAAATATTTTGAAGGACTGAACCATCGCTACTGAATTTCGTGACCGCCGTCACCGTGAAGAACGTAAGCACCGTCTCAATCGGGAAATCATGGCGCCGGAAGTGCGTCTGTCCGGACCCGAGAACGAACCGCTCGGTGTAGTAAGCCTGATGGAGGCGCTGCGCCAAGCGGGTGAGTTGGACGTTGATCTGGTTGAAATATCCGCTACGGCGAATCCGCCGGTCTGTCGTTTGATGGATTACGGAAAGTTCAAGTACCAGGAACAGAAAAAGGCGGCCGACGCGAAGTCCAAGCAGACGGTCATCGAGATCAAGGAAATCAAGTTTCGCCCGGGAACGGACGACGGGGACTACAACATCAAGATGCGCAACATCCGCCGTTTTTTGGCTGATGGCGACAAGTGCAAGATCACTTTGCGATTCAGGGGGCGTGAGATCACGCATCAGGAAATCGGAATGGCGCTTCTGAACCGGATCCGGGCCGACCTTGGGGATACGATTTTGGTCGAGCAGTTTCCAAAACTTGAAGGGCGCCAGATGATCATGATGATCGCGCCGGGCAAGAAGAAATCGGCCTCCAAGCCGGTAGCGGAGGTGGCGACAGCCGTCACATCCTAGTTTTGCGATCCACCGGTTTGGTCGCTGGTGGATTGTTACAAGTGGCTCGGGGCCAACAAGGCTGCATGTTTTTGCAGACGCCTCACGAGCACAACCAAGAAGGAGCATTGAATGCCCAAAATGAAGACCAAGAGCGGTGCGAAAAAGCGCTTCCGCGTTCGTCCAGGTGGAACTGTCAAGCGGGGTCAGGCCTTCAAGCGCCACATCTTGACCAAAAAGACCACCAAGAACAAACGCCACTTGCGGGGTTCGACGGCTGTCCATGAGACCAATATGGGTCACATGGCGCAGATGTTGCCCGGCTTTGGCATTTAACCAACGACGAACAAGGAGTAACACATGCCTCGCGTCAAACGTGGTGTAACGGCTCGGGCCCGCCACAAAAAAGTTCTCGCCCTCGCAAAGGGTTTCCGCGGTCGCCGCGGCAATGTATTCCGGATCGCCAAAGAGGCGGTGATGAAGGCTGGGCAGTACGCCTACCGGGACCGCCGTACCAAGAAACGGGTGTTTCGCCAGTTGTGGATTGCGCGTATCAACGCCGCTGCACGCCAGTGTGGCCTGACTTACAGCCAGTTCGCCAATGGTCTGAAGAAGGCCGGCATCGAAATCGACCGCAAGGTGCTGTCCGATATCGCGATCCACGACATGCCTGCTTTTGCCGGTATCGTCGAGCAAGTGAAAGCCAAGCTGGCTGCTTGATGGGATGGCGCGGCGGACTGCCTGCGGGCAGGCTGCGTCCAAGAAACAGGGGCTAGAGCTTGCAAGAGCGCTAGCCCCTGATCGTTTAAGCGGCAACTTGCCAAGGTTTCAGCATGATTGATTTGAACGCCACCGTTGAAGACGCCAAGGCCGCTTTTACGCAGGCAAAAACGCCGGCCGAACTCGAAAACAGCAAGGCGCAATTTCTGGGAAAGGCCGGGCGCATCACGGCACTGATGAAGGACCTGGCGGCATTGCCGGTCGATCAGAAAAAGTCACGCGGCGCGGAGATCAACCTCGCCAAACAGGCGATAGAGGCGGCGCTGCACGCGCGCCGCGAGGCGCTGGCAGACGCTGAGTTGCAGGTGCAACTGCAGGCCGAGGCGCTTGATGTGACGCTGCCCGGGCGCAGGCGCGCCGCCGGTGGACTGCACCCGGTATCGCTGAGCACCGAGCGCATCGAGGCCATATTCGGTTCGATGGGTTTCGAGGTCGCGCAAGGCCCGGAGATCGAGTCCGACTGGTTCAATTTCACCGCGCTCAATACGCCCGAAGACCACCCGGCGCGTTCGATGCACGACACCTTCTACGTCGAAGGCGGAACTGCGGCCGCGCCCAACTTGCTGCGCACACACACCAGCCCGGTGCAAATCCGCCATGCCGTGCAGCATGTGAAGAAGTACCGCCATCTGATAGACGCCGGACAGACCATGCCCGAGATTCGGGTCATCGTGCCGGGGCGCTGCTACCGGGTTGACAGCGACGCCACCCACTCGCCGATGTTTCACCAGGTCGAGGGCTTGTGGGTCGGACAGAACATCAGCTTCAAGGATTTGAAGGTCGTCTACCTCGACTTCATCCAGGCTTTCTTCGAGACCCGGGAGTTGGACATCCGCTTTCGGCCCAGCTTCTTCCCGTTCACCGAACCTAGCGCGGAAATCGACATCATGTTCGGCGCTGGTCCGCTCAAGGGACGCTGGCTTGAGGTGTCCGGTTCGGGCCAGGTGCATCCCAATGTGATTCGCAACATGGGGCTGGATCCGGAACTCTACATCGGCTTTGCTTTTGGCTCGGGCATTGACCGCCTGACCATGCTGCGCTACGGCGTCGACGACCTTCGCCTGTTCTTTGACGGCGATGTCCGCTTCCTGTCGCAATTCCGTTGAACCGCATTTGAGCCAACAAACCCATGCAATTTCCTGAATCCTGGCTGCGTGCGTTTTGCAACCCGCCGCTGTCGTCGCGCGAACTCGCCGACACCCTGACCATGGCCGGCATCGAGGTGGAGGAACTCAAGCCGGTGGCGCCGCCGTTCACGCAAATCGTCGTCGGTGAAATCAGGGAGGCACGGCAGCATCCCAACGCCGACCGTCTGCGCGTGTGCAAGGTCGATATCGGGCAACCCGAGTTGCTCGATATCGTCTGCGGTGCGCCCAACGCACGGGTCGGAATTCGGGTGCCGTGCGCTCTGGTTGGAGCGCAGTTGCCGCCCGGCGATGACGGAAAGCCATTGCTGATCAAGCTGGGCGTCCTGCGCGGCGTGCAGAGCCAGGGCATGCTGTGTTCGGCGCGTGAACTCAAGCTGTCGCAGGATCATGGCGGACTGCTTGAACTCGCGCTGGACGCGCCGCTGGGGCAGAGCGTGCGCGATCATCTGCGTCTGGATGACGCCCTGATCACCGTGAAGCTCACGCCCAACCTGGCGCATTGCCTGAGCGTGTATGGCATTGCGCGGGAACTCTCGGCGCTGACCGGCGCCCCGCTGCAGTCGCCCGGCTTTCCTGCCGTACCCGTTAGCAGCCAGGACAAGCTTGTGGTGGCGGTGCAAGCGAGTGATCTGTGCGGCCGCTTTTCCGGCCGCATCGTCCGCAATGTCAACACCAAGGCCGATACGCCGCCGTGGATGGTCGAGCGACTGGCGCGCTGCGGCCAGCGCAGCGTCAGCGCACTCGTCGACATCTCGAACTACGTGATGTTCGAATACGGCCGTCCCTCGCACATATTCGACCTCGAAAAAATCCATGGCGGATTGGTGGTGCGCTGGGGCAGGGCGGGCGAGCAGCTCAAGCTGCTCAACGGCAGCACGGTGGCGGTGGATGAAAAAGTCGGCGTCATCGCTGACGATCTGCAGGTCGAGTCGCTCGCCGGCATCATGGGAGGCGACGCCACCGCCGTATCGGACGACACCCGACATGTCTACGTCGAAGCCGCATTTTGGTGGCCGAAAGCGGTAGCCGGGCGTTCGCGCCGCTTTAATTTCGCCACCGACGCCGGCCACCGTTTCGAGCGCGGCGTCGATCCCAGCCAGACGGTGGAGCACATTGACCGTATCACGCAGCTGATCGTCGACATCTGCGGCACGCCCGATACCCGATGCGGCCCGATCGACGACCAGATAGTCTGCCTGCCGCAGGCTAAGCCGGTGCGGTTGCGCGTTGCGCGCGCGGCGCGGGTCATCGGCATGCCGCTGACGCTTGCGCAATGCACCGACGCGCTGGAGCGACTTGGATTGCCCGTGGTCCAGACTCCCGCAGGCGACACCAGCGAGGAGGGATCGCTCAGCGTGACGCCCCCTTTCTATCGCTTTGACTTGCAGATCGAAGAGGACCTGATCGAGGAAGTGGCGCGTGTGATCGGCTACAACAACCT
>CAISIP010000072.1 GCA_903885415.1 uncultured beta proteobacterium | reverse complement strand
TTGAAGGCGTCAAAGCCGTACCGATCGCGTAAGGCAAGCAGGCGGCGCACCTCATCGCCGGGCGTGATGTCGCGCTTCATCGACGAACCATAGGCGCGCAGTCGGCGCCGCTCGCCGCCCAGCAGTTCGAACACCGGCTTGCCCTCGCGCTTGCCGCGCAGGTCCCACAAGGCGGTTTCGACGCCGCACATGGCCCGATACAGGTGCGAGCCGGGGAACTTGTGCTCGCGCTCCGGAACCAGCGCCATCAGGCCGGCGATGTCCAGCGCGTCGTAGCCCAGCGACCATGGCGCAACCTGCCGGTGCAGCACCTGCACCGTGAGGTCGGCATGGTAGGCCGAGACCTGGCCCCAGCCCTGGCTTCCGTCTTCGGCAGTGACCCGCACGAAGCCTACAAACGGGTCGCAAAAAGTTTCAATGCGTTGGATTTTCATGCGCTGATCGTGGCCCGGAATTGGACTGGTCCACAGGTCCATTTTGAACAATGAGTGATACCATTGGCGCGCATTGTGGCGAAGGAAGGAATGGTCAAGCGCGCGGGTGGTTCATTGCTATTGTCGATCACCATCGACCGGGGTGCGCGCCAGCCAGTGAGCACCCAGCTCTGCGTCGCACTGCGCGCCATGATCCTGGAAGGGGGATTCAGGCCTGGCGAGCGCTTGCCGGCGAGCCGCACGCTGGCGATGGAACTCGGTTTGTCGCGCACCACCATCATTGAGGTGTTTGACCGGCTCGTGGCTGAGGGCTTGGTCGAGTCGCACACCGGCTCAGGCACTTTCGTCAGTTCGGTGCTGAGCGCGAGCCGCCCCAAGCCGTCTAAACCCGACGTGGCGTCGGTGGTCCGGCTGGCACCGAAACTGTCGCGCCTGATGGCGCAGGCGGTAAGCCGTTTTGGCGACCGCCAGCGGCTGCCGCATCTGCCGCGCGCCTTCACCACCGCCTTGCCGGCATTCGATGTGTTTCCGCTGGCGCAGTGGGCCCGCCTTTGCGCCAAGTACTGGCGCGGCGGGCGCGACGACATCATGGGCTATGGCGACCCAAACGGTTCGCCCCAACTGCGCCGTGCGTTGGCGGCGCACTTGCGATCGAACCGCGGGATCAGCTGCGATCCCGAGCAGCTTTTCATCGTCGGCGGCGCGCAGCAGGCTTTTCATCTGATTGGCTCGGCCTTGCTCAACCCGGGCGACAAGGTGTGGTTCGAGAACCCGGGCGCGATTGGCGCGCGCAACAGCCTGATCGCCTGTGGCGCTGACCTGGTTGCCGTGCCGGTGGACGCCGACGGCCTGCGGGTCGACGAAGGTCTTCGGCTGAGCCCGGAGTTCCGGCTCGCTTTTGTGACCCCGTCGCACCAGCAGCCGATGGGCAGCGTGATGAGCCTGGAGCGTCGCTTCGCGCTGTTGCACGCGGCCGAGCAGGCCGGCGCCTGGGTGATCGAGGACGACTACGACGGCGAGTTCTTCTTCGGTGGGCGGCCCCCGCCGACGCTCAAGAGCGTCGACACCACTGGGCTGGTGATCTATGTAGGCACTTTCAGCAAATCGCTGTTTCCGTCGCTGCGTCTGGGGTATCTGCTCGCGCCGCCGGCGCTGTTTGACAGTCTGCGCAGCATCATGAGCAAGTATCTGCAGGGCGTGCCATCGCATACGCAGGCGGTGGTCGCCGAATTTATCGACGCAGGCCACTTT
>CAISIP010000071.1 GCA_903885415.1 uncultured beta proteobacterium | reverse complement strand
CGCCTGGCAGAGCGAGCGGCCGGTGGCGCTGCTGAAGAACGTGATGCGATTGACGGCGCCCAACCCCGGCGCGATGACCGGCCCGGGCACCAATAGCTACCTGGTCGGCGACACCGACACCGGATTCATCGCCATCGACCCCGGCCCGGACGACAGCGCGCACCTGCAGCGGCTGTGGCGCGCAGCAGGCGGCGACATCCGCATGATCGTCTGCACCCATTCGCATCCCGATCATTCGCCCGGCGCGCGGCCGCTGCAGGCGCTGTGCGCCAAGCCGCCGCCCATTGTGGGGCTGGTTAGCGCGCCGACGGCGGCCGCCAACAGCGTTTTCACGCCGGATCGGGAACTCGCCGACCGTCAGCGGCTGTCGCTGTCTGCTGCGGGCGATGGCAGCGGAAGCACCCACACGCTGGAGGTGATCCACACCCCGGGACACGCCGCGAACCACCTGTGCCTGGTCCTGGTCGAGGACGGGCTGCTGTTTAGCGGCGACCATGTTCTCAATGGCAGCACGACCGTCGTCAACCCGCCCGACGGCGACATGAGCGCCTACCTGGATTCGCTGGATCGGCTCAGCGCCGCCTGCGCCCAATACCAGATCGACTTCATTCTTCCCGCGCACGGTCATGTGCTCGGCCAGGCGCCGGCGGCGATCGCCCAGCTCAAGGCGCACCGGCTGCGGCGCGAGGCGAAGATCGTCCAGGTCATGCAGCGTCACCCCGAGGGAACGCTCGACGATTGGCTGGTGCACGCCTACGATGACGTGCCCCAGTCCATGTGGCCGATGGCCAAGAGGTCCTTACTGGCGCATGTGCAGCGCATCGGGTCGCTGGCGGTAGAAGTGTGAAGCCCACCGATAAGCCGGATTCTGTGCGCCGGGGTTGCCCCTAGCGTGACTGCCATTAATCTGGGCCGCTGGTCGCCCAGCGGCTCGGTGCTACCTACCCGCACACATCCCGGGGGCCCCGGGTAGGACGCGGCAGCGAACTGCTGCGTCCCGCGTGTGCCTATTTGGTATTGCTGCGCGTAGAGATTGCCCGTTTCACCCGCCGAACAGGTTGCCCTGCTCGGCGACTCGTCTCTGTTGCTCTGATCCTCGCCTTATGCCGGCTGCTTGCGCAACCGGGTTTCAGCGGACAGCCGTTAGCTGCTACGCTGCCCTGTGCAGTCCGGACGTTCCTCCAATGCGGTGTTTCCACCCGGCGCTCACGCACCGACCTTTCGGCTTGCACCAGCGGCAGTCTGGCGGGCTTCACACCCGGGATTATCCACTCCTGAGACAATCGACGCTAACCCATACGAGGAGCATTCGCCATGAAAGCCGACACCATCCTGCAGACCATTGGCAACACGCCGCATATCCGCATCAACCGCCTGTTCGGCAGCGACTCTGCGGTTTGGATCAAATCCGAGCGCAGCAATCCCGGCGGGTCGATCAAGGACCGCATCGCGCTGTCCATGGTGGAGGCTGCCGAATCGAGCGGCGCGCTCAAGCCCGGCGCGACGATCATCGAGCCCACCTCGGGCAATACCGGCGTCGGGTTGGCCATGGTCGCCGCAGTCAAGGGCTACCCACTGATCTTGGTGATGCCCGACAGCATGTCGATCGAGCGCCGGCGGCTGATGCTGGCTTACGGTGCGCGCTTCGAGCTAACGCCGCGTGAAAAGGGCATGAAGGGCTCGATTGCGCGTGCGATGGAGTTGGTGGCGGCAACGCCTGGCGCCTGGATGCCGCAGCAGTTCGAAAACCCGGCCAATGTGCAGGCCCATGTGCGCACCACGGCTGCCGAGATACTGGCCGACTTTCCGCAGGGAATCGACGCGCTGATCACCGGCGTCGGCACCGGTGGGCATCTGAGCGGATGCGCCCGGGTGCTGAAAGCCCGATGGCCGCAGCTCAAGGTCTACGCGGTCGAGCCCGCAGCCTCGCCGGTTATCTCCGGCGGCGCGCCGGCGCCGCACCCGATCCAGGGGATTGGCGCGGGATTCGTTCCGATCAATTTGCATACCGACCTGCTTGACGGCGTGATCCAGGTGGATGCGGAAGCCGCCCGCGAGATGGCGCGCCGCTGCGCCCGCGAAGAGGGCATGCTGGTGGGCATCTCCTCCGGGGCCACGCTGGCAGCGATCGCCCAGAAGCTGCCGGACCTGCCCGCAGGCGCGACCGTGCTCGGCTTCAATTACGATACCGGCGAGCGTTACCTGTCGATTGAAGGCTTCCTGCCCACCTGATCGTCTCAAAGCGGCGCTTCGCGCGGTGCCCCGCCAATCTCTGCCGCCCTGCGCCTGAGCACGATGATCCGCCTGACCGAGCTCAAACTGCCGCTGGAGCATAGTGCAGCCGAGTTGGAAGCACTGGTGCTGCAGCGACTGGCGCTGCCAGCCGGGTCGACCTTGCGCATGCAGGTCTTCAAGCGCAGCGTCGACGCGCGCAAGGCCGAGTTGCTGGTGGTGTATATCGTCGACGTGGCGTTGCCCAGCGTCGAACTCGAGCAGGCGGTTCTCCAGCGACTGGCGGGAACGCCGCAGGTGTCGGCGACGCCCGACATGGATTACGCGCCACCGTGCCGCGCGCCCGCCCACTGGAGCGCGCTCGCCGCCGACCGGCCGGTGGTGGTGGGCTTCGGCCCTTGCGGCATTTTTGCCGCCCTGATGCTTGCGCAGATGGGCTTGCGGCCGATCGTGCTTGAGCGCGGAAGGAGCGTCCGCCAGCGCACCAAAGACACCTGGGACCTGTGGCGCAAGGGGATCCTGCACCCAGAGTCCAACGTGCAGTTCGGCGAGGGCGGGGCAGGCACCTTTTCCGACGGCAAGCTGTGGAGCCAGATCAAGGACCCGCGCCACCTGGGGCGCAAGGTGATGCAGGAGTTGGTCCGCGCAGGCGCACCGGAGAACATCTTGGTCGACGCGCATCCGCACATCGGCACGTTCAAACTGGTGAAGGTGGTGGAGAACCTGCGTGCGCAGATTACCGCGCTGGGCGGCGAGATCCGCTTTGAGCAGCGCGTGACCGATCTGATGCTCGACCACAACCCCGGCGGTGCCGAGGGCCGGGTGCGGCGTGTATGCGCGCTCGCCGTGCACGACCTTGGGACGGGAACGCGCTACGAGTTGCCGGCGCAGCGGGTGGTGATGGCGCTGGGCCACAGCGCACGCGACAGCTTCGTGATGCTGCACGCGCGCGGCGTGCGCATGGTGGCAAAGCCCTTTTCGATCGGCTTTCGGATCGAACACCCGCAGGGCTTGATCGATCGCGCGCGATGGGGCCGTCACGCCGGGAACAAGGCGCTGGGCGCAGCCGAGTACAAACTGGTGCACCATGCATCCAACGGCCGTTCGGTCTACAGTTTTTGCATGTGCCCCGGCGGCACCGTGGTCGCAGCCACCTCCGAAGTCGGGCGCGTCGTCACCAACGGCATGAGCCAGTATTCGCGCAACGAGCGCAACGCCAACGCCGGCATCGTCGTGGGCGTCGACCCTAGCGACTATCCGAGCGACCCGGCGGCGCTTCGGGCGGGCCTGGGTGACGAAGCTGCCATGGCGTTCGCGGGCCCCCATCCGCTGGCGGGCATCGTGCTGCAGCGCGAACTCGAGTCGCGCGCCTTTATGCTCGGTGGCGCAAGCTACGCGGCGCCGGGCCAACTGGTGGGTGACTTTCTGGCCGACCGGGTGTCTACCGCCTGGGGCCGCGTGCAGCCGTCTTACCGGCCGGGGGTGCAACTCGGCAGCCTCGCCGACGCCTTGCCCGGCTATGCGACCATCGCCATACGCGAAGCGCTGCCGGCATTCGGTCGCAAGATAGCCGGCTTTGACATGGCCGATGCGGTGCTGACTGGAGTCGAAACCCGGACCTCGTCGCCACTTCGCATCAGCCGCGGCGAGGATTTTCAAAGCATCAATGTGCGCGGCCTGTATCCAGCGGGCGAGGGCGCGAGCTACGCCGGTGGCATTCTGTCCGCCGGTGTGGACGGCATCCGGGTGGCCGAGGCGCTG
>CAISIP010000070.1 GCA_903885415.1 uncultured beta proteobacterium | reverse complement strand
CGCCGACCACATAGCCCATCACGGGCAGTGTCGCCATCCAGCCCATCGGCGCCAGGCTCAGGCCGATCAGGCCGTTGATGGCGATGAAGACGACATTGTTGACAAGAAAAAGGCCCTGACAAATTGCCAGCAGGTACAGGTTGCGGTTCATCCCAGCAGTGTAAGTGCCGCTAGGGCGGCAGTTTCCGAGCGCAAGACCCGCGCGCCGAGCGACACCGGTAGGAAGCCCTGCGCGATCGCCCCTTCCTCTTCTGCCAAGCTGAGACCCCCTTCGGGGCCCGACAGCAGCGTGACGGCGCGCATCCGGTCGGGCTGCCGGTGCAGGGCCTCGGTGAGCGCCGTGGTGCCCGGTCGCAGCGACAGCAGCAGGCGAAGCGGGTGCTGTGCGTCGGCGCTTTGGCGCAGCCAGCTCACCAGCGTGGTGGTGTCGCGTACCAACGGCACCTTATTTCGCCCGCACTGCTCGCAGGCGGCAACGGCGATGCTGCTCCAGTGCGCGCTTTTCTTTTTGGCCCGCTCGTCCCCCAGCCGCACCACGCTGCGCTCGGTCATCAGCGGTTGAATCAGCGCGACGCCGAGCTCGGTGGCCTTTTCCACCAGCCAGTCCATGCGCTCGTTGGCGGGAACGCCGATGGCAAGATGCAGTTCCCGTGCCGGCTCGCGCTCGATCGCATGGTGGGCGCCCACCACTACCTGCACCTGCTGGCGGCCCATGGCGACAACGCGTGCTTCAAACTCCCCGCCAGCGCAAGCAGCCGAACTGCCGCCGAACAGGGTGACGGTGTCGCCCGGCTGCAGGCGCAGCACCTGTGCGTGCCGGGCAGCGGTTGCGGGCAAGTCCAGCGTGGTGCCGACGACCAGCTGCGCCGGGCAGTAGAGGCGCGGTGCTGACGCCATCGTTTTCAGACCCTGCCAAAAGCAAAGCCGCCGGCTTCTTGCACGCCCTCTACCTTGTCGACCAGTCGCAGCAGCGGCTTGAGTTCTCGGTAGCGCGCGGCCGTTGCGCGGATGTACTGGATGAAGCGCGGCGTATCGGCCAAATACGGTGGTTTGCCGTCGCGCAGCGTCAGGCGCGCGAAGATGCCCGCGACCTTGAGGTGGCGCTGCAGGCCCATCCATTCGACTGCGCGGTAGAAGGCGCCGAAGTCGGAGCCCACCGGTAGCCCGGCTGCGCCGGCCCGTTCCCAGTAACGGATCGTCACGTCGAGAACGAAGTCCTCTTCCCAGCTCAGGAAGGCGTCGCGCATCAGGCTGGCGATGTCGTAGGTGATCGGGCCGTACACCGCGTCCTGGAAATCCAGCACGCCGAGTCGGGTTTCGCCTGGCAGCGGCAGCATCAGGTTGCGCGGCATGAAGTCGCGGTGCACATAGACGCTGGGCGAAGACAGGTTCTCGCGAACGATCAGGTCGAAGGTCTGATCGAGGCTGCTGCCAAGCGCCCCGTCTACCGCGATGCCACGGTGGCGCGTCAGGTACCAGTCTGGGAACAGCCTGAGCTCGCGGTGCAGCAACGCGGCGTCGTAGGCCGGCAGCACCTGTTCGCGCGAGGCCAGTTGCCAGGCGAGCAGCGCGTCGACGGCCTTGAGGTAGAGCCCGAGATTGGCCTGCGCCGATGCGGGCGCGATGGCCTGCATCATGGTCTGCGGACCGAGGTCGCTCAGCAGCATGAAGCCTTGCGTCAGATCGCAGGCCAGCACCTGCGGAACGTTCAGACCCGCCTGCGCCATCAGCGAGGCGACGCGCTCGAAGGGGCGGCAATCCTCGCGGTCGGGGGGCGCGTCCATGATGATGCGGCTGTCCCCCGCGTCGGCGTCTATGCGCAGGTAGCGTCTGAAACTCGCGTCGGCGCTGGCCAGTCGCAGCGTAGCGGGCTGCAGTCCGTGCGCCGCTTGCAAGCCCGACAGCCAGCGGCCAAAGGCCGCCTCGCGCTGGGGATCGGCCCAGTCGGGCCGCAGCACGCCGGCTGCTGACGCCAGCGCGGCGCCAGCTAAGTGGGGATGGGTGCTCATGGATAATCGATTCTACAAAGCCGGCCCGCAGCCGCGGCCCATTTGTCATCCCGACCCAGCCCACCCCTGATGCGCACTGCCAAGCCTGAGTTCAGACCCGAGGCGGTGCCCGTCGGATGCAGGGCCTGCAGCGTCGCTGTGCTGGGCGCTTTGCTGGTGGGACTGCAGGCGCAGGCGCAATCCCCCGGGCTGGACGTTCCCGCCCCCTTGAAGACCAGTCGGGCTTTGCAAGAAGTGATTCCCGTCGCGCTGCGCAGCGCGTTGCCGGTTTTTGTCACCGGCGAACGCATCTCGGCCCGGCCCGACATCGACATGATCGCCGAAGGCCAAGCCGTTTTGCGTCGCGGCGACCTGGTGATCCGAGCCGACCGGCTTGAGTACTACCAACCCGAAGACCAAGCGCGCGCGCGCGGTGGGGTGCGGATCAACCGCGCCGGCGAAGTCTTTGAAGGCCCCGCGCTGAATCTCCGGCTCGAGTCCTTCGAGGGATTCTTCCTGCAGCCGCGTTACCGCTTCCTGGCCAACGGTGGCCACGGTGAGGCCGATCGCGTCGACTTCATCGACGAGCAGCGCTCGGTGGTCCTCAACGCGAGCTTTACGACTTGCCGCCGGCTGCCGGGTCCGAGCTGGCTGCCGGACTGGGTGCTGCGCGCCGCCAGCATCCGGGTCGACAACGAGGAGGAAGTTGGCCAGGCGAGCGGCGCCGTGTTGTCGTTTAAGGGTGTCCCGCTGCTGCCGGTGCCGTCGCTGAGCTTTCCGCTGAGCAGCAAGCGCAAGTCCGGCTTTCTGCCGCCGTCGATCGGCGTGGACACCGTCAACGGCTTTGAACTGACCGAGCCTTACTACTGGAATATCGCGCCCAACCGCGACGCGACGCTGTTTCCTGCGCTGATGAGCAAGCGTGGTGTCGACCTGGCCGGCGAGTTCCGATACCTGGAGTCGGGCTATGGGGGACAGATGCGGGCCAATTACATGCCCGACGACAAACTGCGCGGCACCACCCGCTGGGGCCTTGCGCTGGCGCACCAGGGAGCGCTCGACAGCGGTTTGACCGCGGTCGGCAACCTCGGCGCCAGCCTAGCGCTTAACCGTGTCAGCGACGCCAATTACTGGCGCGACTTCACGCGGGTGAACCCGTGGTTGACGCAGCGCCTGCTGCCCAACGACATGGCGCTTTCGTGGGCCAATGCCTCGTTCTCGGCGCAGCTGCGAACGCTTAAGTGGCAGACGCTGCAGGACGTTCTGGCACCCATTGTCCCCCCCTATGACCGCTTGCCCCAACTGGCGCTGCGCTACACCCGATCCGATACCACGGGCCTGGATGTGTCGGTCGATGCCGACGCGACCCAGTTCAGTGCGGACCGGGCGCTGACCGGGCAAGCCAACGGGCGGCGCATATTTACCGCGCTGCAGTTGAGCCGACCGTGGTTGTCGCCGGCGGGCTTCGTCACGCCCAAGATCCAACTGCACGCGACCCAGTACCAACTCGACAGCCCGCTTTCCAATGGCGCCACCATGGCGAGCCGGTTACTGCCGACCTTCAGTCTCGACAGTGGGTTGGTGTTCGAGCGCGAAGCCAGCTTCTTCGGCAGAAAATTTCTGCAGACACTCGAGCCCCGGGCGCTGTTCGTGCAGACGCCATACCGGGACCAAAGCGCACTGCCGAATTACGACTCGGGCGCCAATGACTTCAACTTCGCCAGCATCTTCCTGCCCAACTCCTTTGTAGGCAACGACCGAATATCCGACGGCAAGTTGTTGACCCTGGGCTTGTCGACGCGGCTGTTTGACGCCGATTCGGGCGCCGAGGCGGTGCGACTGGGGGTTGCCCAACGGCTGCGTTTCCAGGACCAGCGCGTGGTGCTGCCGGGGAGCGCGACGCTGTCCGAAGGCCGCAGCGATGCGCTGGTCGGCGCGACGATGAATATCGCCCCCCACTGGTCGCTGGACTCCACCGTACAGTTTGACCCTGACGCTGCGCGCTCGACGCGCTCGACGGTGAGCGGCCGCTACAACCCGGGCAATTACCGATCGGTGAGCGCGGCGTACCGGCTGCAGCGCGGTTTGAGCGAACAGGTCGACATCAGCTGGCAGTGGCCGGTCAACGACGCCTGGGGCGACCGCGGCGAGGAACTCGGCGCCGGCCGTGGCCAGGGCGAGGGCCGCTGGTACAGCGTCGGGCGCATGAACTACAGTTTGCGCGAAGCCAAGTTGGTAGACTCCATCCTTGGACTGGAGTATGACGGTGGTTGCTGGCTGGGGCGGGTCGTGTTGGAACGGCTGCAGACGGGAAGCGCATCGCCTGCGCGGCGCATCATGTTCCAGCTCGAATTTGTAGGATTTTCCCGGCTCGGTGCCAACCCATTGCAGGCGTTGAGGCAGAATATTCCGCGCTACCAGTACCTGCGCGAGGCCACTACCGAGCCCAGCCGTTTCAGCAATTACGATTGACCCATGACGACCCACCGTTTGATACGACTGCCCCTAGCCAGCCTGTTGGCATGCGCTGCCTTATCCGCCACCGCGCAGGGACTGCGAATTCCGGCCGCGCCTGCAGCGACTGCTGCACCGGCACCCTCTGCCAGAGGAGCGGAAGCGCAGAAAACGGCAGACTACATCGTTGCCGTCGTCAACTCGGAGCCCATCACCAGTCACCAACTGCGCACAGAAGTTCAGCGGGCGGTCCGGCAACTCGCTCAGCCGCCCGCTGACGAGCGCGAGTTGGTGGCGCAGGTTCTTGAACGCCTGATCGGCGACCGCACCCAGTTGCATTTCGCGCGCGAATCGGGAATCAAGGTAGATGCAGCTGCCGTTGACGAAGCGGAGCAAAATATTGCGCGGCAAAACCAGATCGAGCTGGAGGAACTGCAGCGACGGCTGGTCGCCGAAGGCATCGAGCGGACCCAGTTTCGCAACCAGTTGCGCGACCAGCTGATACTGTCGCGCCTGCGCGACCGGGAGGTGAACCAGAAGGTCCGCGTCTCCGAGTTGGAGATCGACCAGTTCATGCGCGAGCAGCAGCAAATCCAGAACGGGCCGGCGTCCGAACTCAATCTGGCCCAAGTGCTGGTGGCCCTGGCCGAGGGTGCCAGCGCGGCGCAAATTGCGGCGGCCCAGGCCAAGGCCCAGTCGCTTCTGGAGCGGGCTAAGGCGGGGGAAGATTTCGCCACGCTTGCGCGCCAGCAGTCCGACGCCCCAGACGCACAAAGCGGGGGTGAATTTGGGATGCGTCGTGCCGACCGCTATCCTGAACTCTTCATCACCGCGACGCGGGGCCTTGCGGCCGGTGCAATGGCGGTGGCGCGCTCCGACGCCGGCTTTCATGTTCTCAAGGTGCTCGAGCGGCGTTCGGGTTCGATGCCGGCGAGCTCGGTGGTGCAGACCCGCGCCGCCCATATCCTGCTGCGCCCGGCGCCTCAGCTCAGCGAGGCTGCAGCGATGCAGAAGCTGGCCGACTTACGCAAGCGCGTCCTGGCAGGGCAGGCGGATTTCGCGGCGCTTGCCAAAGAAAACTCGCAAGATGGCAGCGCCGCGCAGGGTGGCGATCTGGGATGGGCCAGTCAGGGCCAGTTCGTTCCCGAGTTTGAGGCCGCCATGAACCGCCTGTCGCCGGGTCAACTCAGCGAGCCTCTGATGTCGCGTTTCGGTGCGCACCTGATATCGCTTACCGAGCGCCGGACTGTGCAGCTTAGCCCGCGCGAAGTGCGCGAGGCAGTGCGCTCGATAGTGCGCGAGCGAAAGACGGAAGATGCCTTCGTGAGTTGGGCGAAGGAGGTGCGATCGCGCGCCTACGTGGAAATGCGCGAGCCTCCGGGCTGATGCCGGTCCCTAAAAGCCTCGATCCAGGAGTCGCGCGCCTTGCGCCATAAGCCGGACGGCGTGCGCGCGCATATTCCGCGCAAACGCTTTGGCCAGCATTTTCTGACCGACGAAGCGATCGTTGCCGGTATTGTTCGCGCGATCGAACCGCGGCCGGGCCAGACGATGGTCGAAATTGGCCCTGGACTCGGGGCGCTGACGCAGCCCCTGCTGGAGCGCCTCGGACATTTGACGGTGATCGAACTCGACCGCGATCTGGCAAGTCGGTTGCGGCTGCGCTCCGATCTGCGCGTTATCGAGGCCGACGTCCTGAAGGTCGACTTCGCGGAACTCGCCGGTGTCGGGCAAGCGCAGTCCGCCGCGCTGCGCATCGTCGGCAACCTGCCCTACAACATTTCTACGCCGATTCTGTTTCACTTGCTCGGTTTCGCGGCCAACGTGCTAGATCAGCATTTCATGCTCCAGAAGGAGGTGGTGGAGCGCATGGTCGCCGGCCCGTCGACTGCTGCGTACGGTCGGCTCAGCGTGATGCTGCAGTGGCGCTACGCGATGCAAAGCATTCTGGCGGTGCCGCCCGAAAGCTTTGATCCGCCGCCGCGCGTCGACAGCGCGGTGGTACGCATGCTGCCAATAGCCGATCCGCAACCGGTCGCGGTGGATCTGCTGAGCGAAGTCGTGCGGGTCGCGTTCAGCCAGCGCCGTAAGCTGTTGCGCCACAGTCTTGGCCGTTGGCTGAGTGAGCGGTCCTTCTCTGGCGAATTTGACTTGCAGCGGCGCGCCGAAGAGGTTCCGGTGTCCGAGTATGTCGCCCTTGCGCAGCGGGCATGAAAAAGCCCGCGCGGGGCGGGCTCTTGTTGGTTGGCGGGCTGCTTGCTTTAGGCTGCCGCGAGCCAGTAGCCGGCGTTAAAGGGGCTGCTCATGCGCAGCGCCAGGGGCGATACATCCAACAGCTTGTCGGTCGGCATCTTCTCTCCGGACTCGGTGGTCAGCGCGATACCCGACAACGCTTCGCTGCCCTCGCCGTCGCTTTTTGCCTCATTCGCCCGTTCTGCTTGGCTGGTGGATGCAGAACGGGCTACAGAAAAGAATAGAAACATCGGAACGGAATCTTCCGGTCCCCCCAGTAGTCGGCGGCGTCACGGAAAATGTCCAACAGCTGTTCGCGCGCTTCCTTGTCGAACTTGGCGTTGGCTGGAATATGCTCAAGCACCGCTATGAAACCAGGCTGCGGGCCTGACTTGTGGACCGGGTCGGTCATGCTGTCATAGAGGGCATCGAAATTCTTGCCGACATGGGTCGGCAATTTGAACTGCTGGCCGATCAGGTCCAGCACCTCCTGCTTGGACTGGGCGTTAGCCAAGTTGGCATACAAAAAATGCTGCCCCAGGCTTTTTGCAGCGTCCTGCAGACCCTGCACCCTGAAGGCGCGGATCGATTGGACAATATTAGCCCGCACACCGCGCAGCGGCGTATCGGTCTCCTGACGAAGTGGCATGTCCATCCCCGTTTCACTTTCTAAAAAAATCACGGAACAATTCGGCGAAAGCTCGCGTAATGGTCGGCCGTGTAGTAGCAGGTTTCCGGCTTCCTGGGCTCACCCCCACATACGATCCGACGTGCGCCGCGGTCCCGCGCCCCGACGGTCCTCACCGTATATTCGCGGTAAAAGCCGCGCGTCTTAATCGGTAGTGAGCGCTCACGATTTCCGAAAACAGTCCCGTCCTTGTCGTATGGAAAGGGACCTCCCGCGCCAATCAAGGCATAGGTCCTCGCACCCTCCACCGGCAATTGGGCGACCGAAACGGTCGTCGCACTGTCGACACCAAGTACCTCGCTGGACCACGCCAGCCTGACAGCGCAAGCAGCAACCAACAAAAAGCCAGTAAGCGCCAACTTGAGGCTGTGGAGTCCAGTCATCTCACAACTCTCCGAAGCTCCGGGTTTACCCGCAAATCCCAAAGAGGCAAGTGTCGCTTATTTGGCAAAAAATTGCAAGCACCCTCTGACCGAGGGGTCAGACAAGCTGCTGCATGCCAGTCCGGAAGTGGGCGTTCGCTAGTCTGCGCTGGTCTATCGGACAACGTTTGCGTCGGCGACGGTAAGGGCCGTCATGTTGACAATGCGCCGCACCGTCGCGCTGGAGGTCAGGATGTGCACCGGCTTCGCTGCCCCGAGCAGGACCGGGCCAATGGCGATATTGCCGCCCGCCGCGGTCTTGAGCAGGTTGTAGGCGATGTTGGCCGAATCGATATTGGGAAAAACCAGCAGGTTGGCGTCGCCGCTCAGGGTGCTGTTGGGCATCACCTGCAGACGGGCCTCGCTGTCGAGCGCCATGTCGCCGTGCATTTCGCCGTCGACTTCCAGCCATGGCGCCTCGGCGCGCAGCAGTCCGAGCGTTCGGCGCATCTTGAGCGCGCTGGGATGATTGCTGCTGCCAAAATTGGAGTGCGACAGCAACGCGACCTTTGGCTTGATGCCGAAGCGCACCATCTCGTCGGCTGCCATGACGGTAATTTCGGTCAGTTCCTCGGCGCTGGGTTCGTGATTCACGTGCGTGTCGACCAGGAACACCTGGCGTCCGGGAAGCAGCAGTCCGTTCATGCAGGCATAGATCGGCACATCCTGCGGCGTCCTCGGGCCTCCCCCAGCCCGCTTGCCGATGACCTGGTCGATATAGACCAGATGTATGGCGGTGGTTCCCCAGGTTCCGCAAATCATGCCGTCGACATCGCCTTTGTGCAGCAGCATCGCGCCGATCAGCGTCAGGCGACGGCGCATCTCTATCTTGGCCATCTGCACGGTCGTTCCCACGCGCTCGGTCATGCGGTGGTAGGTCTGCCAGAAGTCGCGGTAACGCGGGTCGTGTTCGACGTTGACGACGTCGTAGTCAAGCTCCGCACGCAGCCGCAGACCGAATTTTTCTATCCGCTGGGCGATGACTGCGGGCCTGCCAATCAGCGTTGGCCGCGCCAAGCCTTCGTCGACGACGATCTGGCAGGCGCGCAGGACGCGCTCCTCCTCGCCCTCTGAAAATGCGACACGCTTGCGCTTGCCATTCTTCGCGGCGGCAAATATCGGGCGCATGGCGGTACCCGAGGCATAGACAAAGTCCTGCAGGCGCTCGCGATACGCCGCCATATCCTGGATCGGACGCGTTGCCACACCACTGGCGGCTGCAGCCTGCGCGACGGCCGGAGCGATCTTCATCATCAGCCGCGGGTCAAAGGGCTTGGGTATCAGATACTCCGGACCGAAGGCGAGTTGCTGCCCGGCATAGGCTGCGGCCACCACCTCGCTTTGCTCGGCCTGCGCGAGTTCGGAGATCGCGTGCACGGCGGCGATCTCCATCTCCTGCGTGATCGTCGAAGCGCCGGCATCCAGCGCGCCGCGGAAGATGTAGGGAAAGCACAGGACGTTGTTGACTTGGTTCGGATAGTCGGTGCGGCCGGTGGCCATGATGGCGTCATCGCGCACCGCCATGACCTCCTCGGGCAGGATTTCAGGCGTCGGGTTGGCGAGCGCGAAGATCAGTGGGCGGGCCGCCATTTTGCGGACCATGTCGGGCTTCAGAACGCCGCCCGCCGAAAGGCCCAGGAATATGTCGGCGCCCGCGATGACGTCGTCGAGGCTGCGCGCATGGGTCTTTTGCGCAAAAACCATCTTGTCATCGTCCATCAACTCGGAGCGGCCCTCGTAGACCACCCCCGCCAGATCGGTCACGAAGATGTTCTCGCGGGCAATCCCCAGCTTCACCAGCAGTCCCAGGCAGGCCAGCGCGGCTGCGCCAGCTCCCGAGGTTACCAACTTGACTTTTTTCAGGTCCTTGCCGACCACCTTGAGCCCGTTGAGCACGGCCGCACCCACCACGATCGCGGTTCCATGCTGGTCGTCGTGGAACACCGGAATCTTCATGCGGTCGCGCAGCTTGCGTTCCACATAAAAACAGTCAGGCGCCTTGATGTCCTCCAGATTGATGCCGCCAAAGGTCGGCTCCAGCGCCGCGATGATATCGACCAGCTTGTCGAGGTCGTTTTTCTCGTTGATCTCGATGTCGAACACGTCGATACCGGCAAACTTCTTGAACAGGACCGCCTTTCCCTCCATCACCGGCTTGGCCGCCAACGGCCCAATGTCGCCCAGCCCCAACACCGCCGTTCCGTTGGTGATAACCGCAACCAGGTTGCCGCGGCTGGTGTACTTGAACGCGTTGTTTGGGTCCTTGACGATTTCCTCGCAGGGGGCGGCGACCCCGGGCGAATAGGCCAGCGCCAGGTCGTGCTGGTTCACCAGCTGCTTGGTCGCCTCCACCGAAAGCTTCCCCGGCGTCGGAAACTCGTGGTATTCAAGCGCGGCGCGGCGCAGCTCATTGCGCTGTTGTTCGGAGCTCCGTTTGGAATCGGTCATGGCGCACCTGTTCTGCCGGTTGGACTGGCGCAGTCCGCCAGTCACCGTCTGTTGTGGGGGTCGCGGATTGTAGGTGACGGTGTTTTTATCCCGCCATCAAAGCCTCGATCGCGTGGGCATCCACCGGAACACCACGGCTGATCAGTTCGCAGCCTGTCTCGGTCACGATCGCGTCGTCTTCAATCCGGATGCCGATATTGTGGAAGCGCTCGGGGACCCCCTCGGCGGGTCGTACATAGATGCCGGGCTCGATGGTCAATACCATTCCGGCGCGCAACACCCGCGCCGGCCGGTTGACGATGGTCTCGCCGCTCAGCGCGTCTTGGCGCGTGCTGACCTGACCGACTTCTGATGGTTCCAAATAGCCGCCGCAGTCGTGGACGTCCATCCCCAGCCAGTGGCCGGTCCGGTGCATATAAAACTGAAAGTAGGCTCGGCGTTCAATCACATCCTCAAGCGACCCCACCTTGCTGCCGTCCAGCAGTCCCAGGTCGAGCATGCCTTGCGCCAGCACCTTGACGCTGGCGTCGTGCGGGTCGGTGAAACGCGCCCCGCTTCTCGTGGCCGCTACTGCTGCCTGCTGGCTCGCCAGCACCAGGTCGTACAGGGCGCGCTGCGGCCCGCTGAACCGGCCGTTGGCGGGAAAGGTACGCGTGATGTCACTGGCGTAGCCGTCGAGCTCACAACCGGCGTCGATCAGGACCAGTTCGCCGTCGCGCACCGGCGCGCTATCGGCGCGGTAATGCAAAACGCAGGCGTTGGCGCCCGCGGCGACGATGGACCCGTAGGCCGGATACTGGGACCCGTGGCGACGGAACTCGTGCAGCAATTCGGCGTCGAGGTGGTATTCGCGGACGTCCTGACCCTCGCGCAGCATGCGGGCAGACAGCTGCATCGCGCGTATGTGCGCACCGGCGCTGATTTGCGCCGCGCGGCGCATGGTCGCTTGCTCGCCGGCGTCCTTGATCAGCCGCATCTCATCGAGCAAGCCGCACAGATCGCGCTGCTGCTGGGGGCACAGCGCGCCGTAACGCACCCGCGCGCGCAGGTTACCCAGCCAGCCGTCGACGCGCGACTCCAGACCCGGATGGATGCCGAATGGGAACCATAGCGCGTCGCGTCCGTCGAGCAGTCTAGGCAACTGCGCGTCAAGCTCGGTCAGCGAATGCGCGGCGTCCACGCCCAGCCCGGCTACCGCATCGGCAGGCCCGAGGCGGTAGCCGTCCCACACTTCGCGCTCCGGATCCTTGGGCTGGCAGAACAGCGTGGTGTTGCCGTCGCCGGTGATCACCAGCCAGGCCTTGGGCTCGGTGAAGCCGCAAAGATAGTAGAAATAGCTATCGTGGCGGTACAGAAAATCGCTGTCCCGGTTGCGCGGATGCTCCAGCGCCGTTGGCACGATGGCGACGCCTTTGAGGCCGAGTTGGGCCGCGAGGGCCGAGCGTCTTTGTGCGTACATGGAAGCGTTCATGGTCTTGTCGGTCTATGGCGTTGGTTAATCTGGGCCAGCCGTTCAGGCGTTCCCACGTCGACCCAGAGGCCAGTGTAGTGCTGTGCCGACACCTCGCCGCGATCCATGGCCGCGCGCAGGATGGGCGCCAACGCCGCCCGGACGCCATGCGGATTGCCCGCAGGGATGGCGCAATACGGGGGGGCGAAAAGTGCCCGGCGGTACAGGCCTATCGTGCTGTAGGTGTAGCGCGGATCGGCGCTGGCCAGCGCCAGCGCGCTGCCGTCGGCGGACTCCTGCAGCCCGAAGTCGCCGTTCGGGTGGTGATCCGGGTTGGGCACCAGCCAGATATGGGCGAGCTTGCCGCTGGCGGCGAAGCCCTGCATCGCGGCATCTGAAAAAACGAAGTCCGGCGCGTAGACGTCGCCGGCCAGCAGCCAGAACACCTCGTCGAGCTGCGGCAGCGCGCGAATAATGCCACCGGCGGTCTCCAGCGCCCCGCCGAAGTCGCGGCCTTCGTCGGAATAGACGATGCGCAGCCGGCCTGCGCTTTCCCCAGCCTGGCCTCTGCCGTGCGTCGTGGCCGGCTCGAAGCAGGCGCCAAAGCGCCCTGCTATCTGCGCGCCGAGCCAGTCGGTGTTGACCACCACAGCGGCGACGCCGCTGCGGCATAGCGCCTCCATCGGCCACTGCATCAGCGCCTTGCCGTGGACTTCGAGCAGCGGCTTGGGGCATCGGTCGGTCAGGGGCCGCATCCGTGCGCCGCGGCCCGCCGCCAGGATCATGGCCTGCGCGCGGCCCTGCCCAAAGGACGGTTCTCGGCGCATTGAGGCTTCGGGCATGGCGGCAACTTTAATCGCAAGCCCGGGGCATCATGTGGGGCCGGGAAAGTAAAATCCCACCAGCTTTCAACTCACGGTCTATGACCAATCCCGGAGCCCCCCCGATGACCGATTCCAAAACGATGGCCAACGCCATCCGTGCGCTTGCGATGGACGCTGTGCAGCAAGCCAACTCGGGGCATCCCGGAGCGCCCATGGGGATGGCCGACATGGCGGTTGCGCTGTGGGGTCCGGGCGGCACCAGCGCCGGTCTCGCAGGCCACCTCCGACACAACCCGGCCAATCCACAGTGGCTCGACCGCGACCGTTTCGTTCTGTCTAACGGGCACAGCTCGATGCTGATCTACGCCGTGTTGCACCTGAGTGGCTACCCGCTGCCGATGGCCGAACTGCGTAAATTCCGTCAACTGCACAGCAAGACCCCCGGTCACCCCGAGGTGGGCGTGACGCCGGGAATCGAGACCACGACGGGGCCACTGGGACAGGGCCTTGCGAATGCGGTGGGGATGGCGCTGGCAGAAAAGCTGCTGGCGAGCGAATTCAACCGCGAAGGCCATGCGGTCGTCAACCACAACACCTATGTCTTCATGGGCGACGGCTGCCTGATGGAGGGAATCAGCCATGAAGCCGCATCGCTGGCGGGCGCCTGGAAGCTGAACAAGCTGATCGCCCTGTACGACGACAACGGCATCTCGATCGACGGGCCGGTCAAGCCCTGGTTCGCCGACCACACCGGGCAGCGCTTTGCCGGCTATGGCTGGAACGTCATCGGCCCGGTCGACGGGCACGACGCAGCCGCGGTGTCGCAAGCCATTGCCGACGCGCGCGCCAGCGCTGAGCGGCCTACGTTGATCATCTGCAAGACGCACATCGGGCACGGAAGTCCGAATCGCGCCAATACGTCGAAGGCGCACGGTGAGCCGCTCGGGGCCGACGAGATCCGGCTCACGCGCGAGGCACTAGGCTGGCAGCATCCGCCGTTCACGATTCCCGACGATGTCTACGCGGCGTGGGACAGCAAGGTTCAGGGCAAGACCGCCGAAGCCGAATGGAACCAGCGCTTTGCCGCCTACCGGCAGGCGCATCCCGAATTGGCCAGGGAGTTGGTGCGGCGCATCCGCGGCGAACTGCCGCGCAGCTTTTCGCAGGTTGCGGTCGATACCGTCATCGGGGCGCACACCAAGGCGCAAACCGTCGCCTCGCGCAAGGCCTCTCAATTGGCGCTGGAGGCATTCACGGCAGCGCTGCCCGAGCTATTGGGCGGCTCGGCCGACCTCACCGGGTCGAACCTCACCAACACCGCGAGCACGCCGAGTCTGCGCTTTGACGCCGCCGGAGCGGTCGTGCGCAGCATGGGTGCCGACGGCGCCAGCGCCGGCGGGCGCCATATCAACTATGGCGTGCGCGAGTTCGGCATGGCAGCGATCATGAATGGTGCCGCGCTGCACGGCGGCTTCATTCCTTATGGCGGTACTTTCCTGACCTTTAGCGACTACAGTCGCAACGCGATCCGCATGGCGGCGCTGATGAAGCTGCGCGTGATCCATGTCTTCACCCACGACAGCATCGGTCTGGGCGAGGACGGCCCGACGCACCAGTCGGTCGAGCATGCGGCGTCGCTGCGCCTGATCCCCAACCTTGATGTCTGGCGCCCGGGCGACACCGCCGAAACCGCGGTTGCATGGGCGGTAGCCCTGCAGAACAAGAGCGCCCCGACGGCCCTGCTGCTCAGCCGTCAGAACATCCATTACGCGCCCAAGGGTCGCTGCGAAGCCTTCCCCGAAGCCAGCGGCCTGGACGCGATCAGCAAGGGCGCCTATGTGCTGTCTGAAGCCAGCGAGCTGGGGCTGCGCAGAAAGACCCAGGCGGTCATCATCGCGACTGGTTCCGAGGTGCAGCTCGCGCTCAAGGCGCAGGAGTTGCTGGCGGTGCGCAAGATCGCCGTTCGGGTCGTCTCCATGCCCAGCACCACCACCTTCGACCGGCAGAGCGAGGCCTACAAGCGCGCCGTCCTGCCCGCTGG
Source organism: uncultured beta proteobacterium (assembly GCA_903885415.1). GTDB lineage: Bacteria > Pseudomonadota > Gammaproteobacteria > Burkholderiales > Burkholderiaceae_C > CAISIP01. The sequence continues at coordinate 9,956 of CAISIP010000070.1, read as the reverse complement.
TGTGCCCCGCATCGCCGTCGAGATGGGCGTCACCGCGGGCTGGTGGAAGTACGGCTGTGCGGCCGTCGTCGGTATCGACGGTTATGGCGAGTCTGCCCCGGCGCCGGTATTGTTCGAGCATTTCGGCTTTAGCCCGGAGAACCTTGCGGCAACCGTGCAAAAAGTGCTCTCCAGGCGCTAAGCTGCGCCCGCAACCTGACCAGTTCTCAATCCCAGAAAGAATCCTATGACCATCAAGATCGGCATCAACGGCTTCGGCCGTATCGGGCGCATGGTGCTGCGCGCAGCCGTGCAGAATTTTCACGACATCGAAGTGGTCGGCATCAACGACCTGCTCGAGCCCGATTACCTGGCTTATATGCTCGAGTTCGACTCGGTGCACGGACGCTTCAAGGGCCACATTGCGGTCGATGGCAACACGCTGGTGGTCAATGGCAGGAAGATCCGCTTGACGGCGGTGAAGGACCCCGCCGAGCTCAGGTGGAACGAGGTCGGCGCCGACATCGTGATCGAGGCGACGGGCCTGTTTCTGACCAAGGAAACGGCGCACAAGCACATCGCTGCGGGCGCCCGCAAGGTCATCATGTCCGCGCCGAGCAAGGACGACACGCCGATGTTCGTCTTCGGCGTCAACGACAGCAGCTATGCGGGCGAGGCCATCATCTCCAACGCGTCGTGCACCACCAATTGCCTGGCGCCAGTCGCCAAGGTGCTCAACGACAACTGGGGCATCAAGCGCGGCCTGATGACCACTGTGCACGCAGCCACCGCCACGCAAAAAACGGTCGACAGTCCGTCGAACAAGGACTGGCGTGGTGGGCGCGGTATTCTGGAAAATATCATTCCCTCGTCCACCGGAGCCGCCAAGGCAGTGGGCGTCGTGATTCCCGAACTCAACAAAAAACTGACCGGAATGGCGTTTCGCGTGCCGACCTCCGACGTGTCGGTGGTCGATCTCACGGTGGAGCTCAACCGCGAGGCGACCTACGCGCAGATCTGCGCGGCGATGAAGGCGGCTTCCGAAGGCCCGATGAAGGGTGTGATGGGTTATACCGAGGCCAAAGTGGTGTCAACCGATTTCCGCGGCGAGAGTTGCACATCGGTCTTCGACGCCGACGCTGGCATGGCGCTTGACGGCACCTTCGTCAAGGTGGTGTCCTGGTACGACAACGAGTGGGGCTACTCCAGCAAGGTGCTGGAGATGGCGCGCGTCGTCGCCCGATAGACCCGCCGGTGCAAAACCGGCCGGCGCGCGGCATCGGATTTTTGTGTTTGGGCGTCTTCATTTTTTCGCTCCAGGACGCGGTGGTCAAGCAGGTCAGCGGCGCCTATCCGCTGACGCAGGTGCTGTCGATCCGCTCGCTGGTGGCGGCACCGATACTGCTGGCGCTGGTGCAGTGCGAGGCCGGCTGGCGGGCGATTCTCTCGCCGGATTTTCGGGTGCTGATGCTGCGCGCGGCGATCATGTTTGGCGCCTACACCGCCTACTACATGGCGATACCCGCGCTGCCGCTGGCAGACGCCATCGCGCTGTACTTCACTGTGCCGCTGTTCGTGACGGCGCTCGCGGGCCCGCTGCTGGGCGAGCGCGCGGACTGGCGGGTCTGGTCGGCGGTGGCGGTGGGCTTCGCGGGCGTGCTCGTCATGCTGCAACCGGGAAGTGGATTGTTCGAGCCGGCCGCTTTGCTGTCGCTGGTGGCCGCGGCGCTGTACGGGCTTTCGATGCTGATGGCGCGCCGGCTCGGGGTAGCGCAGGCTGCATCGGTGATGGCCTTCTACCAGAATGCCGTTTTCCTGGCCGGAGCAGCGGCGCTCGCGCTGGCATTTCAGCTGCTGGGCATCGACCATGCGGCGCACCCGAGCCTGGCTTTTCTGGTCCGGCCCTGGGTCTGGCCCACCCTGTACGATGGCGCCTTGATCGCGTCGTGTGGTGTCGTCGCCGCGTTCGGGACGATGCTGCTGACCAGCGCCTATCGGATTGCGCCGGCCAATTTGGTCAGCTCCTTCGAGTACACCGGAATTTTGTGGGCGCCGTTATGGGGGTTTCTTTTTTTTGCCGAGTCGCCCCGCATGAGCACGCTGGCGGGCGCGGGCTTGATTGTGGGTGCGGGTCTGGTGGCCCTGCACGCTGCGCGACGTTGAGGGCTGGCAGATGAAGGAGGCGGGTGCCGTGCGTCTTGGTGATGGCTATGTCGACCTGTCGCAGCCAGGCGGGCTGCGCTTGCGCTTTGCCGACTACTGGCTGCGCGACAACTGCCGGTGTCGCTCGTGCCGTCATGCCGGAAACGGTCAGAAACTCTACGCCATCACCGACCTGCCGGCGGACCTGTCGGCATCCGAGGCCGCGATCACCGAGTCCAACACGCTGCGGGTTCTATGGTCGGACGGCCACTGCTCGGAGTACCCGATGGCCTGGCTCGTGGAGCACGATCTCGCGGCGGTGGCGCGCAGCAAACGACTGCGGCAGGTTGAACTGTGGGACCGCGGGCTGATCGCACAGTTGCCGGTGGCCGACTGGCCGGCGCTGCTGGCCGACCCGGTGGTGGAGTTGGGCTGGCTCGAGCGCTATCACGCGCTGGGCTTCGGCCTGCTGCGCAGCGTGCCGTGCGAACCCGGCACGGTGGCCGAAGTCGGCGACCGCTTGGGTTTCGTGCGGGTCACCAATTACGGTCGCCTGTTTGACGTCCGGTCGGTTCTGAATCCGAGCAACCTGGCCTACACCGCGGTGGGTCTTGGCGCGCACTCCGACAACCCCTACCGCCACCCGTCGCCGGGAGTGCAACTGCTGCACTGCCTGGAGTCCGACGCGCCAGGAGGCGACACCCTGCTAATCGACGGCTTCCACGCCGCGCAGTTGCTGCGCGACGGAGATCCGGCCGCCTTTGATCTGCTCGCGCGCGTGCCGATGACTTTTCGCTACAGCGACGCCGCTACCGACTTGGTGGCGCGCCAGACGCTGATCTCGATCGACGCCGACGGCCTGGTGCGCGCGGTGCATTTCAACAACCGCTCGGCCGACTGGCTGGATGCGCCCGCCGAACTGGCTGCCGACTGGTACCGCGCCTACCGGAAATTCGCCCTGCTGCTGCAGCGTCCCGAGCTCGAACTGGTGTTCAGGCTGAATCCGGGCGACTGCGTCGTGATGCAGAACGACCGCACGCTGCATGGCCGCACCGCTTTTGACCCCGGTTTGGGCCGGCGCCATCTGCAGGGCTGCTACATCGACGGTGACGCGATGCAAAGCCGCCGCCTGGTCCTGCGCCGGTCTACGGGTACAGCAACCCCCCATGGAATGCAAAGGCAAGACCAATGAACGCTTTGGACCAGATCCGCCACGCCTTTGACCAACGCGGCCATGAGGGCTATGGCGAAGGCGTCAGCCTGCTTGACCATGCGATCCAGTGTGCCGCCTTCGCCGAGCGCGACGGCGCCAGCCCCGCGCTGGTTGCCGCAGCCTTCTTGCACGACATCGGCCACCTGTTGCACGCGCTTCCCGACAATGTCGCCGAAAGCGGCGTCGACACCGAGCACGAGTCGGTGGGTTCGGCCTGGCTGTCGCAGTACTTCGCAACCGACGTGACCGAGCCGGTGCGGCTGCATGTGGCTGCCAAGCGCTACCTGTGCACCGCGCAGCCGGGTTATTTCGATGCGCTGTCCGATGCGTCCAAGCTCTCGCTCAAGCTCCAGGGTGGTCCGATGACCGGCGCGCAGGCAAAGGATTTTGAGGCGCAGGCCTTCTTTGCAGACGCGGTGCGGCTGCGCCGCTGGGACGAAGAGGGCAAGATCGTCGGCTTTCAGGGCCCTGGCGCAGCGCATTTCGACGCCGTCGTGGCCGCCTGCCTGCACCAGCGCTGACGCTCAGCCCAGCAGGCTATCTGCGCTGACGTAGCGGTGGCCCAGCGCAAGCGCCACCGCCTCGTGACGCACCTCACCCTGCGCTACATTGAGGCCGTTTCTGAGGTGCGGGTCGTCCCTAAGCGCCTGCTTCCAGCCCTTGTCGGCGAGCGACAGCGCGTGCGCGATGGTCGCGTGGTTCAACGCAAAGGTCGAGGTCCTTGCCACCGCGCCGGGCATGTTGGCGACGCAATAGTGGACTACGCCGTCGACCAGATAGGTGGGTTCGGCATGGGTGGTCGCGTGCGAGGTTTCGAAGCAGCCGCCCTGGTCGATCGCCACGTCGACGACCACGGCGCCTTTTTTCATGCGCGCGACCATTGCCCGCGACACCAGCTTGGGCGCCGATGCGCCGGGTATCAGCACGCCGCCAATCACCAAGTCGGCGTCCAGCACCGCGTCTTCCAGGCTTTGCGCGCCGGAGTACAGCGTGGCGACCCGGTTGCCAAAGACCAGGTCCAGTTGGCGCAGGCGGTCCAGATTCTTGTCGAGTACCGTGACACGCGCGCCCATGCCCACGGCCATCTGCAGCGCATGGGTGCCGACCACCCCGGCGCCCAGCACCACCACATGCGCTGCCGGCACTCCGGGTACGCCGCCGAGCAGCACGCCCATGCCGCCCTTGGACTTTTCTAAATGCGCCGCGCCCGCCTGCACCGCCATGCGTCCAGCCACCTCGCTCATCGGCGCGAGCAGCGGCAGTCCACCCGCGGGCCCGGTGATGGTTTCATAGGCGATGCACACGGCGCCGGACTTCAGCAGTGCCGCAGTCTGCTGGGGGTCGGGCGCCAAGTGCAGGTAGGTGTACAAAATCTGGCCCGGGCGCAGCATCGCGCATTCCTCGGGCTGCGGCTCCTTGACCTTGACGATCATGTCCGATTGCGCAAATACGGCGCTGGCGTCGGCAGCGACTTCGCCGCCGGCCGCCACATACCGTGCGTCATCTAGACCGATCCCGGCGCCGGCGCCGCTTTGCACCAGCACCTGGTGGCCGCGTGCGCAGAGCTCGCGCACGCTAGCGGGCGTCAGGCCGACGCGGTATTCGTGGTTCTTGATTTCCCGAGGCAGTCCGATGCGCATAGTACTTCTCCGTCGATGGGTGTGGGGTAGAAGCAGTGTGCTGGAAGTTCGAGTTCATGAACAGCTGGATTAAATAGTTTGCTATTTCATTAGAATTGCTAATATAAGTCGAACCCTGTGAAAGCGAGCGATGCCCAGTTTTGACCCCTACTCGCTGGAGTGCCTGGCCGCCATCGTCGAAGAGGGCGGCTTCGAGCGCGCCGCGCTGCGCCTGTCCATCACGCAGTCGGCGGTGTCGCAGCGCCTGCGCTCGCTCGAGGTCGCCGCCGGCACCGTGCTCATTGTTCGCGCGCGTCCGTTGCGTCCCACGGCGGCCGGGCGACTGCTGCTCAGGCACGCGATGCAGACGCGACTGCTGCGCACCGACCTCGATCGTGACCTGCGCGAACTCACGCCCGCCAAAGCCGCGTCGGCGCATGAGGACGAGCAGTTGTCGATCGCCGTCAACGCAGACAGCATCGCGACCTGGGCCCTGCCGGCGTTGACCGGTCTCGTCGAACGGGGCCTGCCCTTAGAAATCATCACCGACGATCAGGACTTCACCCATGTCTGGCTGCGCGAGGGCCAGGTACAGGGTTGCGTGACGACGCTCAGACGGCCACTGCGCGGCTGCAAGGTGGTGCCGCTCGGGTCGATGCGTTACATCGCGGTTGCGAGCCCCGCTTACGCCGGTACGCACTGCCCCAAAGGGCTCAACGCGCACAATTTTCGCGATCTGGTTTTCATCGCTTTCAACCGCAAGGACGACCTACAGGCGCAATTCGTTCGCAGGGCCTGCGGTCTCAAGCGGGTGGCGCTCAAGCAGCGTTTTGTCCCGAGCTCAGACGGCCAGGTTCGGGCGGTGCTGGCGGGATGGGGCGCCAGCGTGGTGCCAGAACTGTATGTGCGACCGCTGCTCGAAAGTGGCCAGTTGCGCAACCTGGCGCCGGCCATGGCGCTGCCGGTGGCGCTTTACTGGCACTGCTGGAATCTCGACTCGGCCTTGCTCGACAGCCTGACGCAGTCGCTCACGCAAGAGGCCGCCCGAACCTTGGATCGTTGACCCGACGTTATCGGCTGGACGGAAAACTGAACACCGCGCCCTCGCGCACGCCGGCCGAAGGCCAGCGCTGCGTGATGGTCTTGCGCTTGGTGTAAAAACGCACCGCATCGGGGCCGTAGGCGTGCAGGTCGCCAAACAACGAACGCTTCCAGCCGCCGAAGGAGTGGTAGGCCACCGGTACCGGCAGCGGCACGTTGATGCCGACCATGCCGACCAGGATGTTGTCCGAAAAATAGCGCGCGGCCTCGCCGTCGCGGGTGAAGATGCAGGTGCCGTTGCCGTATTCGTGGCGGTCGATCAGGTCCATCGCCTCCTGCAGCGTCTTCACGCGGACGACGCCCAGCACCGGCCCGAATATCTCGTCCTGGTAGATCGCCATCCCGGGCTTGACGTGGTCGAACAGGCAGGGCCCCAGAAAATAGCCTTCGGCGTGTCCTGGCACTGAAACGCCGCGCCCGTCGACGAGTAGCGTCGCACCCTGCGCGACGCCCTGGTCGACATAGGACCTGACCTTATCGAAATGCGGCTTGCTGACCAGGGGCCCCATGTCGTTGCTGGCGACATTGCCGGGGCCGATTTTCATTTTTGCGATTTCGACCCTGAGGCCGGCGATCATGGCGTCGGCGGTGGCGTCACCGACCGCGACGATCAGCGGCACGGCCATGCAGCGCTCCCCGCAGGACCCGTAGGCGGCACCCATCATCGCGCTGACGGCATTGGCCACGTCTGCATCGGGCATCACCACCGCGTGGTTTTTCGCGCCGCCAAGCGCCTGCATACGCTTGCCGTTGGCGCAACCGGTCGCGTATACATATTCGGCGATCGGTGTCGACCCGACGAAGCTGATGGCGTGGATGCGCTTGTCGGCCAGCAGCGCGTCGACGGCTTCCTTGTCCCCATTGACCACGTTGAGCACCCCCGGTGGCAGGCCGGCCTCGATCGCGAGTTGCGCCACCAGCAGTGCGCTGGACGGATCGCGCTCCGAGGGCTTGAGGATGAAGGTGTTGCCGCAGGCGACGGCCATCGGCCACATCCACAACGGAACCATCACCGGAAAATTGAAGGGTGTGATGCCGGCGGTCACGCCCAGCGGCTGGAACTCGCTCCACGAATCGATCGACGGCCCCACGTTGCGGCTGTGCTCGCCCTTGAGCAGTTCGGGTGCGTAGCCCGCGTATTCGACGTTCTCGATGCCACGCTGCAACTCGCCCTGCGCGTCACCCACCACCTTGCCGTGCTCTGCGGTGAGCAGCGCGCAGATTTGGTCGGCGTTTTCTTCCAGCAGCTGCTTGAGCCGGCCCATCACCCGCGCGCGTTTGAGCGGCGGCGTTGCCCGCCATGCCGGGTAGGCCGCGTGGGCCGACGCGACCGCTTGTGCGATCGTCGCTTGGTCGGCCAGCAGCAGCCGCTTCTCAGCGCGTCCGGTGGCTGGGTTGAAGACGTCCTGCGATCGGCTGCCGCCCGCCACCAGCTTGCCGTCGATCAGGTGGCCGATGGTTGGCAGCGTGGTGGAGGGGGAGCCGGCGGATTGAAGAAAGGGGTCTTGGTACATGGACGGGCTCGGTGGGTTGGGTCAGCAGTTCAGGCGGTTTCGCGCAGGGCGTCGCCCAGCGCGTTGATCAGGCTGTCGATCTCAGACTTCTCCATGACGAAGGGCGGTGCCAGCTGGATGGTGTCGCCGCCGTAGCGCACATAAAAGCCTTTCTGGAAGCACTTCATCGCGATTTCATAGGGGCGACGGGCCGGCTCGCCGGGCAGCGCGTCGATCGTGAAGCCCGCGGCCAGTCCATAGTTGCGGATGTCGGTGACATGCTGCACGCCCTTGAGGCTGTGCACCGCTTGTTCGAAATAAGGCGCCAGCGTCTTTACCCGGTTGACCATGTCTTCCTTCACCAGCACATCGAGTGCCGCGATTCCTGCTGCGCAGGCGACCGGGTGCGCCGAGTAGGTGTAGCCGTGCGCGAATTCGAGCATGTAGTCCGGACCGCCGGCGGCCATGAAGGTGTCGTAGATGTCTTTCTTGACGACGACGGCGCCCAGCGGCTGGGTTCCGTTGGTGACCTGCTTGGCGATATTCAGCAGATCCGGCGTGACGCCGAAAGCCTCCGATCCGGTATAGGCGCCGGCGCGACCGAATCCGGTGATGACTTCATCGAAGATCAGCAGGATGTTGTTCGCGGTGCAGATCTCGCGCAGCCGCTGCAAGTAGCCGACCGGCGGAATGACCACGCCCGCTGACCCGGAGAAAGGCTCGACGATCACGGCGGCGATATTGGATGCGTCGTGCAGCGCGATCAGTTTGAGCAACTCGTCGGCGAGTTCCACGCCCTGGGATGGCATGCCGCGGGAAAAAGCGTTGCTTGCGAGCTGGGTGTGCGGCAGGTGGTCGGCCTCCATCGTTTGGCCAAAAGCCTTGCGGTTGGCGGCGATGCCGCCGACCGAAATGCCGCCGAAGTTGACGCCGTGGTAGCCCTTCTCGCGGCCGATGAAGCGTGTTTTGCTGGCCTGCCCCTTGGTGCGCCAGTAAGCGCGTGCCATTTTCAACGAGGTGTCCGCGCACTCCGAACCCGAGCCGGTGAAGAACACGTGGTCGAGGCCGGCCGGCGTGAGTTCCTTGATCTTGTTGGCGAGCTCAAAGGACAGCGGATGGCCGTACTGGAAGGCCGGCGAATAGTCCAGCGTGGCGATTTGCCGGCTCACCGCCGCGGTGATTTCTGGGCGCCCGTGGCCCAGCCCGCAGCACCACAGGCCCGACAGCCCATCCATGATCTGGCGCCCGTCGGCGGTCGTGTAGTAGCAGCCCTTCGCGCTGACCATCATGCGCGGATTGGCCTTGAATTCGCGATTCGAGGTGTAGGGCATCCAGTGCGCGTCGAGCCAACTGGCATCGGTTCGTACGGCGGGCTGGAGGTGTTGGGCGTCGGTCAGGTCCATGAATGGCTCCGGTAGGCGCTCGGTGCGAGCGCGATGCCGCATTGTGTGGCGCTCTGTTACTCTTATGAATAGCTATATATCACTATTCAGTTGCGCAATTATGAAACTAAAGAGCCGCGCCGTCCTGGGCCAACTCGGCGACATGGACCTGCGCCTGCTGCGGGTTTTCAAGGCGGTGGTCGACTGCGGCGGCATGGCCGCTGCCGAACTCGAGCTCAACATCGGCACCTCGACCATCAGCCGGCATGTCAAGGACTTGGAAACCCGGCTCGGCCTGACGCTGTGCCGTCGCGGGCGCGCCGGCTTCTCGCTGACCGCCGATGGCGAGCAGATCCATGCCCAGACGCTGAGTCTGCTCGCGGCGACCGAGGCCTTCCGCTCCCGCGTTGACGAGATCCACCGGCGCATGGGCGGACAACTCAACGTCGCGCTGTTCGACAAGACCGCCAGCAATCCGGCGGCGCAGGTTGGTCGGGCGATCGCGCTTTTTTGCGAAAGCGCGCCGGACGTCGCGCTCAACCTGCACATCGCGCCCATCAACGCGATCGAGCGCGGCGTGATCGATGGGCAGTTCCAGGTTGGCGTCATACCCGGCCACCGTCGCTCGGATAGCCTGATCTATGACGCGCTGTTCGACGAGACCATGCTGCTGTACTGTGGCGCCCGGCATCCCCTGTTTGCGGCGGATGCCGCCGGCATGGGCTGGGAGGACCTTGCGCAGCACCAGTTTGCCGGGCTGGGTTACCACTCGCCCAATATGGAACTCAGCCAGCAGATGCGGCTGCCGCGCAAGGCGACTGCCTTTGACCAGGAGGCGGTCGCCACGCTGATCCTTTCGGGCAAGTTCCTTGGCTTCCTGCCCGACCATTACGCGGCGGGCTTCGCGGACTCCGGCCAGATGCGTGCCCTCAAGCCCGAACTTTTTCGCTACGCTTGCAGCTTCCTGGGAATCTTGCGCCGCTCGCCGGAGCCCGCGCGCGCTACCCGCTTGTTTCAGAACTGTCTG
>CAISIP010000069.1 GCA_903885415.1 uncultured beta proteobacterium | reverse complement strand
GTGATGGCCGGCCAGGTTCCGCTGATCTGGGTGTCGATCCCGGCCGCGGCACAGTTTGTCAAGACCGGCAAGCTCAAGGCGCTGGGCGTATCGACGCTCAAGCGCAGCGCCGCTTTCCCCGATGTGCCGACCTTGCAGGAAGCGGGCATTGCAGACTTCGAGGTCGATTCCTGGTACGCGATGTTTGTACCGGCTAGAACGACCAAGGCGATCGTTGACAAACTCAACCGCGCGCTCAACACCGTTCTGAGCGATGCGTCGATCCGGGAAAAGCTGCTCGCCCAGGGCGCGGAGGCGGTTGGCGGAACCCCCGAGACGCTCGGCAGGACGGTCGCGGCCGAGCTGCCCAAATGGGCCAAGCTGGCAAAAGACGCGAACATCCAAGCCGACTGACATGGTGCCCGTAGCAAGCGTAGCAAGCGAAGCAGGCGCTGCGATCGCCGCGATGGTCGGTGATCTGGTGGCGCGCGCGCGCGCGGCGCAGCGGGTCGCCGATGGCTATGACCAGTTGCGCGTCGATGCGTTGGTCGCGGCGGCGGGCTGGGCGATCATTGAACCCGCGCGCAACCGCGAACTCGCAGAGCGCGCCGTCGCCGATACCGGCATCGGCGATGTCGAGGACAAGGTGCGCAAGAACCACCGCAAGACCTTCGGACTTTTGCGCGACCTCCATGGAGCGAAGTCGGTTGGCGTGATCGGCGAAGACGCGGCCAAGGGGATGGTTGAAATCGCGCGACCGGTCGGCGTGGTTTGCGCCGTCACACCATCGACAAATCCGGGCGCCACACCGGCTAACAAGATCATCAATGCGCTCAAAGGCCGCAACGCCGTCATCGTCGCTCCGTCGCCCAAGGGATGGGGCACCTGCGCGCGCCTGATCGCATTCATCCACACGCAGTTTGACCGCATCGGCGCACCCCACGATCTGGTGCAGTTGCTGCCGTCTCCGGTGAGCAAGGCGTCGACGCTGGAGCTGATGCGCCAGTGCGACCTGGTGGTAGCGACCGGTTCGCAGGCCAATGTGCGCGCTGCATACGCCAGTGGAACGCCGGCCTTTGGCGTCGGCGCCGGCAACGTGGCAGGAATCGTCGACGAGAGCGCTGATCTGGCGCTCGCCGCCGACCGTATTGTGCGTTCGAAGACCTTTGACAACGCCACCAGTTGCTCGTCGGAAAACAGCCTGGTTGTCGTCGACAGCGTTCGCCTGCAACTGCTGGCCGAGTTGCAGGCGCGCGGCGTGGTGTTGCTCGACGCCGCTCAGAAAGCCACCCTGTGCGCGCTGATGTGGCCCGGGGGCAAGCTCTCGAGCGCCGTCATCGGCCAGTCGGCTACGGTGATCGCCGCCCGCGCGGCGGCGCTGGATCCGGGTGCGGCGCAGGGTTGGGCGGTGATCGCGCAGCAGGCGCCCCGCGTGCTGATGGTCGAAGAAAGCGCTATCGGCCATGCCCACCCGTTCTCGGGCGAAAAGCTCAGCCCGGTGCTGGCGCTGTACGGCGCGCGCGATTTCGAGCAGGCCTGCGACATTGTCGAGCGCATTTACGCTTTTGAAGGCGCCGGCCATTCGGTGGGTCTGCACAGCGCGCTGCCCGAGCGCGCGCTGCATCTGGGCTTGTCGCTGCCGGTGTCGCGGGTCATCGTCGACCAGGCGCACTGCATCGCCACCGGCGGCAGTTTCGACAATGGCCTGCCGTTCTCGTTGTCGATGGGCTGCGGCACCTGGGGCCGTAACAATTTCTCCGACAACATGAACTATCGCCACTATCTGAACATCACCCGCGTGTCGCGGCCGATCGCCGAGCGGATACCGAGCGAGCGCGAGTTGTTCGGCGCCTACTTCGATCAGTTTGGCAAGGCATGAGCGTTGGGGCTGTGGCGCCTGCTGCGCCTGCCTGTGTGCGTGACCTGGTCGAGCGCCAGGCGCAGCGCTCGCCGCAGGCGCTGTACGCACTATCGGCCGACGCCACGCAGAGCCTGCGCTTCGGCGCGCTGGCGCAGGCTTGCACACGGGTAGAGGCCCTGCTGCGCGCGCATGGCTTGCAAGTCGGCGACACGGTTTCGCTGGTCATGCCCAACGGGCTGATGACGCTGCAGTTGCTGATCGGCGCGATGGCCGGCGGTTTTTGTGTGAACCCGGTTAATCTGCTGTCGCAGCCCGAGCAGATGCGCTATGTGCTGGACCACAGCGACTGCCGACTGGTGTTCGTCAGCCCCGATTGGGAACCGTCGGTGCGCGCCATCGTCGCCAGTCTGGGCCGCAGCGTGGCCTTGCGGGTCGTCGACCCGCACGCGCGCACCTTTGCGTGGCCCCCCGACGCCGACGCGGCCACAGCGAGTTCCTCCGCCCTTGCCAGCGCCGATGCGCCGGCGTCGTCGCAGCAGGCGCTGCTGATGTACACCTCGGGCACCACCGGCGTTCCCAAGGGCGTCATGCTCAGCCAGTCCAGTCTGGTCGCCAACGCGCTGGCGATCAGCGCCGAGCATGCGCTCGGTCCGCAGGACCGGGTGCTGGCGGTGCTGCCGCTGTACCACATCAACGCCTTCGCCGTGACCATGCTCGCACCGCTGGCGCACGGCGGCAGCCTGCTGATGCCGCCGAAATTCTCTGCCGCACAGTTCTGGGCCCAGGCGGTGGAGGGTGCCTGCACCTGGATCAACCTGGTCCCGACCATGATCTCTTACCTGCTCGAAGGCGCCGCTCCGGAGCGCGCGCAGACCGGCGCCATCCGGTTTTGCCGTTCGGCATCGGCCGCGCTGGCACCTGAGCACCTGCGCGCCTTCGAGAGCCGCTTCGGGATCGGTGTGATTGAGACCATGGGACTGACCGAGACCGCCGCGCCTTCCTTTTCAAATCCGCTCGACGCGGCGCAGCGAAAGCCCGGCGCGGTGGGCCGGGCCTCGGGCTGCGAAGCGCGGGTGATCGACGCCGCGCTGGCGCCGGTTGCCGACGGCGTCACCGGCGAGCTGGCGATTCGCGGCCCCAATGTGATGCTCGGCTACTACAAGAACGACGACGCCACGCGCGCCGCCTTCACGCCCGACGGTTGGCTGCGCACCGGCGACCTTGGGCACCGCGACGCCGACGGATTCTTCTTCGTCACCGGCCGCATCAAGGAGCTGATCATCAAGGGCGGCGAGAACATCGCGCCGCGCGAGATCGACGAGGCGCTGCTGCGCCACCCTGCGGTGCAGGACGCAGCAGCAGTCGGCATACCCGACCGACACTACGGGCAGGAGATCATGGCCTGCGTCGTTGTGCGCAACGGCCAGCGCTTGGACGAGGCCGCATTGCGGGCATTTTGCGTCGCGCAGCTGGGCCCCTACAAGACGCCCAAGCTGATCCGCTTTGTGGCCGACCTGCCCCGCGGGCCCTCGGGCAAGGTGCAACGGCTCAAGCTGCTCGCATTGCTCGATCCACCCGCCTGAGCTTCAGACGCGCTGGCAGGGCGCGAAGACGCGCCGTGTGCAGCTGGCGCAGACCGCGCGGTCCAGGCGCTGAAACAGCGTGCGCATCACGTCGTCGCCGAGCCTGAAAAAGTTCTGGGCGCCGATTTGCTCGAATGCGCCGCAGCGCTGCAGCATCTGCAGCGGCTCGTCCTTCATGTTGAAGATGTACAGCGCGCCGCCCATCGCAAGCCTGCGCTGCGCCTCCTGCGCGAGCAGCTGCGCGCCGGCGAGGTCGACGAAGTTGATACCCGATGCGACGAGCAGCAGGTGGCGGTGCATCGGCTCGCGCGCATCGACCTGCTGCAGTGCTTCCTGCAGGTGGTTGACCGCACCGAAAAAAATCGAGCCGTTGATGCGAACGATCTTGAGTTGTGGGCAGTCGGCAAGCCCGGTGGCGGCGCTGAACGCCGGCGGCGACTGGCCCGGCAGGGGCTTGACGTCCTCCAGGCCCGGGCGCGCGGTGCGCGCAAGGTATAGCAGCATCGACAGAACGACACCGATGTAAATGGCGAACTCGAGCTCGAGCGTCAGCGTGGCGATGAAGGTCGACGCCAGCACCAGCGTCTCCTGGCGGCTCACCCGCGCGATCTCGGCGATGTGGTGGAAGTCGATCAGTCCCCAGGCGACGACGAACAGGATGCCGGCCATCGCGGCGGTTGGCAGGTACTTCGCCAACGGCGCGAGAAACAGCATGATCAGCAAAAGAAACAGCGCTGAGAACGCAGCCGCCAGCGGCGTGCGTGCTCCCGCCGCATGGTTCAGCCCACTGCGGTTGAAGGAGCCGCTCGACGCATAACCTGAAAAGAAGGCGCCGGCGATATTCGACAGCCCCTGGCCGATGAACTCCTGGTTGCCGTCGATGCGTTGCCCGGTATGCAAGGCGATCGCGCGGGCAATCGAGACCGCTTCGGTCAGGGCCAGCAGCGCCACTGCGGCGGCGACAGGCGCGAGCTGGCGCAGCGTTGCCAGCGAAAGATCGGGGTTTGACAGGGGCGGCAGGCCAACGGCCAGCGCGCCGATGCTGGCGATCCCGGTGTGCGCCATGCCGAACTGTTCGTTGAGCGCCAGTGCCGCTAGGCTGCCGGCGAGCATTCCGGCGATCATGTGCGGCAGCCGTGGCAGCCAGCGCTTGCAGGCGATGCTCGCGGCCACGGTGATCAGTGCGACGGCGCTCACATAGGGGTTGATATCGCCCGCCTGCTGAACCAGCCCGAGCAGTACCTGCCAGGCGGAGGCGCCGCGCGCGATCGCGATGCCGAAGAAATTTTTCACCTGGCTGGTGGCGATCAGCACCGCCGCGCCGGCGGTAAAGCCGAGCACCACGGTGTGCGACACGAAGTTGACCAGCGTTCCGAGCCGCAGCAATCCCAGCAGCAGCTGGAAGACGCCAACCAGCAGCGTCAGCGTCAGCACCAGTTGCACATAGTGCGGGGTGCCGGCCACCGCCAACGGGCTCATGGTCGCGAAAACCACGATGGAGATCGCCGTCGTCGGGCCCGATACCAGTTGCCAGGACGAGCCCCACAGCGCGGCGACGATCGCCGGCAGCATCGCCGCATACAGACCGTACTCGGGCGGCATGCCGGCGATGGTGGCGAAGGCCACGCCTTGCGGCACCAGGATCAGCCCGCCGGTCAGGCCCGCGAGCAGGTCGGCGCGCAGCGTTGCGCGTGTGACGCGTGGCCACCAAAGCAGAAAGGGCAGCAGCCGCCGCAGCACCGGGTTCATCCGTGTCTCAGTCCAGGGTGCCCGAGCGTACCCATTGCGCCTGGGCTTCGGTTTCGATGGTGCCGGGCCGCGCTGCTCGCACCGTCGCGATCGCCGCGTCGGCCGGCACACCCTGCAGTACCAGCAGCTTGGCCACCAGCATGCCGGTGCGGCCCAGGCCGGCTGCGCAGTGCACCAGCACGCGTTCGCGGCGCTGCAGCGCGGCCAGCAGTACCGGGCCGTGGCGCTGCCATGCCAGGCGGGTCGAGGGACCCGGCGTGCGCATGTCGGTGACCGGCAAATGCAGCCATTGCAGCGCGCTGCGCCCGATGGCCGCAGAAAACTCGGCAACGCCCAGGCGCGCAAACTCGTCGGCTTCGATCAGGCTGAGCACCAGCGTGCCGCCCCAAGCCTCGATCGCCGCCAAGTCCTGCTCTAGATCGCGCTGCCACAACCGTCCCGCCGCGTCGGCGCCGCGACGGCCCGGACAGTGGCTCATTCCCAGCCAGGCGCCGCCGGGCGTTGGCACGGTGTCGATGGCCAGCGGCCCGGACGCAGCGTGTGCTTGGGATTGCATGGGCGCCTCAGGCGCGTCCTCGAAGCACCGGCTGTGTCACTTCTTCGGCTCGCTCTTGTTTTCGTAGCGCTTGCGCCATTCGGCCACGACGCGCGACTGGTCTTTGGCGACCCAGTCAAAGTCGACCTTGATCATCTTCTCGGCGATGTTGCCTGGGATGTTCTCCATCTTCGGGACCTTCACCGGCACCGCGGTGACCTCGGAATTGCGTCCATAGGCCTCCATCGCTTCGGTGCTGATCGACCAGTCGAGCAGCAGCTTGGCGTCGTCCATGTTCTTGCTGCCCTTGAGGATTCCCGCCGCCTGCATGTCCCATCCGGTGCCCTCGTCGGCGATGATCACGTCGATCGGCGCGCCGGCGCTCTTGACCTTCGCGCCGCGCACGGGCAGCGACAGGCCGACCACCACTTCGCCGGCGCCCGCCTGCTCGCAGGGCTTGTCGCCCGAATGGCTGTAACTGGCGATGTTGTCGTGCAGTTTGTCCATGTAGGCCCAGGCTTTTTCCTCGCCCCACCTCTGGATCCAGGCGTTCACCATCAGCAGGCCGGTACCCGACGAGGCCGGGTTGGGCATCATCACCTTGCCCTTGTAGGCAGGCTGCGTCAGGTCGGCCCACTTCAGCGGCTTGGGTACGCCGGATTTCTTGGCCTCGATGGTGTTGAAGCAGATCGCGCTGGCCCAGCCGTACAGCCCAACCCACTGCGGCGGGCTGCGTTTTTCCAGGTAGATCGGGCTCAGGCGTTCCAGACCCTTGGGTGCGTAAGGCGTCAGCATGCCGGCCTGGCCCAGCGCGACCATG
This sequence comes from uncultured beta proteobacterium, assembly GCA_903885415.1. Classification (GTDB taxonomy): domain Bacteria; phylum Pseudomonadota; class Gammaproteobacteria; order Burkholderiales; family Burkholderiaceae_C; genus CAISIP01. The sequence continues at coordinate 13,869 of CAISIP010000069.1, read as the reverse complement.
TTGGCCGCGGTGTGTCCGAACACCACGTCGGCACGCGGATTGTCCTTTTCGGCCATCAGCTTGGCCTGCAGGATACCGGTCGAGTCGCGCACCCAGTTCACCTTGATCGACGGGTGCGACTTGGCGAACTGGTCCGCGTATATCTTCAGCGTATCGGCACTGGCGCTTGAGTAGACGGTGAGCTGGCCGGCCTGCGCGCCAATGGCCGCGAGCACGAGCCAGAGTGCCGCCATCAGGCGAGAGAAAGGGCCGCCGGGGCGGTGGGTGGTCTGGTTCATAGTATCTCCGTGGCTGTCAGAAAAAAACCGCGCGGCGCATTCATCCGCCGCCCCGCCATGCCTGCACCCGGCGCAACGCGAAGCGCGAGACGCCCAGGTGCAGCAAGCGCACCGCCAGGCTGGCGTAGACCATCAGCGTGGCCATCGCCGCGGCGGAAGCGGTGCTGCCGGCCTCGTCGAGGTGGATCGCGGCGACCGAGGCCAGCTTGGTATCGGCACTGTACAGAAAAATGACCGCCGACAGCGTCGTCATCGCGTTGAGGAAGAGATAGATCCAGATATCGAGGATCGCCGGCATGCAGACGGGTATCGTCACCCGGCGCAGCAAGGCCAGCATCGGCACCTTCAGCGAGGCGCCCACCGCCTCGAACTCCCGGTCGACCTGCTTGAGCGCGGTGACGGCCGTCAGGTGCGGCACGGTGTACAGGTGCGCCAGCGTGTTGATCACCAGTATCGACATGCTGCCGTAGAGCAGTCCCAGCGGGTTGCCGGGTTGGTTGATGAACAGCAGCGTACCCAGGCCCAGCACCAGTCCCGGAACGGCCATCGGCAGCAGCGCAGCGGCGTGCAGAAAGCCGCGACCGAGGCCGTCGGCGCGCGGCTTCTCGACCACGTAGGCGCCCAGGAATACCAGCGGCGTTCCGACGCTCGCGACCCAAAAGGCCAGCGTCAGCGAGTTGCCGAAGTTGTCCCAGCCCACCCCCTGCACATTGAACACATAGTGCCCGAAGCCCAGACTCAGGTTGTAGGGCCAGAACTTCACCAACGCCGCGAACTGCGCCATCCCCAGGATCGCCAGTATGAACAGCGTGACCAGCAGGCAGTAGCCGAACAGCGCGCCGTCGATCAGCGGCCGCGCCGCCGGCACCAGCGGTACCGCGCGAGAACCCAGTGCGGCGGCTTGCTTGCGCGCGACAAAGCGCTCCAGCAAGAAGGCCAGCAACGCGGGCAGCAGCAGCACAACCGACACCACGGCGCCCATCGAGAAATTCTGCTGACCCACCACTTCCTTGTAGATGTCGGTGGCCAGCACGCTGTAGCTGCCGCCGATCACCTTGGCAGCGCCGAAGTCGGTGAACACGTTGACGAACACCACGATCGCGGCGCCGATCAGTCCGTAGCGCACCGAAGGCAGGGTGATGCGCCAGAAGGTCCGCGCCGCGCTGGTGCGCAGCGCAGTGGCGGCCTCGTAGACGCGCGCGTCCGCCAATGCCAGCGCCGTCATCAGAATGATTACCGCGTGCGGAAAAGTCCACAGCACGCACGACAGGATGATGCCGATCGGCCCGTAGACCGACTCGCCCATCAGCACGCTCTTGAGCAGCCCCTGGTTGCCGAACCAGTAGACCAGGCCGATCGCCTTGAGCAGCGAGGGGCTGAGCAGCGGCACCATCGCCATCACCCGGAAAAACCCGCGCCAGCGCATGCGGGTGCGGGTCAGCGCGTAGGCGTAGGCGAAGGCCAGCGTGACGACGATGGCCGTCGTGGCGCCCGATACGAACAGGCTGTTACGCATCGACTGCCACGGTGCGCCGGTGCCAAAATAACGGCGGTAGTTGGCCAGTCCGACGAAGGCGCCATCGGCGTCCTGCAGGCTGCGGGTGAGGATCATCGCTACCGGCAGTAGCAGCGCGATCAGCATGAACAGGCCGCAGGCGATCAGCAGCAGCCGCATCAGGCCATCATCGCGGTCGCGCAGCATGGCGCCGGAGCTTCCGGCCACCGCGCTCACCCGCCGGCCTGCGCGAACAGCCGCAGCGCCGCTGCGGAAATCTGCAGCGCCATCGCCTGCCCCGGCTCCAGCGCCTGCCCGTCGAGCACATTGCGCCGAATGTCGACGCGCACCGGCGCAGGGCCCAGCGCCGGTACTGCACAGTGCAGCCGCACGAAGGGGCCCAGCGGCTCTACCGCGCTCAGCGTCGCGGCAAGGCCCGGGCTGGCCGCGTCGGCGATCTGCAGCGTGGCGTCTTCGGGTCGGAAGCCGCACAGCACCGCGCTGCCGATTCGGTGGCCGCTGGTGTCGCACGGCAGCACGACGCCAGCGCAGCGCAGCGACGCCGGGCCTTCGACCACGGCGTCCATGAAGTTCATCACGCCGATGAAGTCGGCTACGAAGGCGCTGGCAGGCTGTGCATAGATTTCGCCCGGCGCGCCCAACTGCTCGACGCGCCCCTCGTGCATCACGACGATGCGGTCGGCCATCGCCTGCGCCTCTTCCTGGTCGTGCGTCACCATGATGGTCGTCAGGCCCAGGCGCCGCTGCAGTGCGCGGATTTCGCCGCGCAGGCGCACGCGCACTTTGGCGTCGAGCGCCGACAGCGGTTCGTCGAGCAGCAGCAGGCCCGGCGAAGTCGCCAGCGCCCGCGCCAGCGCGACGCGCTGCTGCTGACCGCCGGAAAGCTGGGCCGGAAACTTGTCGCCGTGACCGTCCAAGCCGACCAGTTCCATCAACTCGGTCACCCGCGCGTCGATGCCTGTGGGCTGCGGGCGCTGGTTCTGCATGCCGAAGGCGATATTCTGCGCGCCGCTCATGTTCGGGAACAGCGCATAGGACTGGAAGACGATGCCGAAGTCGCGTCCCGATGGCGGTAGCCGGCTGATGTCGCGACCGTCTTGCACGATGCTGCCCGCGCTCTGGAACGCAAGCCCTGCAATGCAGCGCAGCAGCGTTGTCTTGCCGCATCCGGAGGGACCCAGCAGGCAGACGAATTCGCCGCGCTGCATGCTGAAGGACACCTGGTCCAGCGCCCGGAAGGCGCCGAAGTGCTTGGACAGCGATGTGATGCGAAGGTAGGGTGGTTCCGATGTCGGTGCCATGGCGGGTCGGGTGGGTGGGACGGCAGCGGGCCTCAGACCCTTGGGCTGCGGCTGCGCAGGCTGTCGGCGAGCACGCACAGTATCTCAAACGCCATGGTCGCTGCGACCATGGCGGTGTTGCCGCTGGGGTCAAAGGGCGGAGACACCTCGACCACGTCGCCGCCGACCAGGTGCAGGCCGCGCAGCGCGCGCACCATCTGCTGCGCCTCCAGCGTGGTCAGTCCACCGATCTCGGGCGTTCCGGTACCCGGCGCGTAGACCGGGTCCAGCGCGTCGACGTCGAAGCTCACATAGGTCTGGCCGTCCCCAACCACCCGGCGCGCCTCGGCCATCACGGCGTCAATGCCCATGCGGTGAAACTCGTCGATGTCGATGACGCGGATGCCCTGCTGCTGGCCCCAGGTGTCCTCGGCGTCGTTGTAGAGCGCGCCGCGGATGCCGATCTGTACCGTGCGCTTGGGGTCGAGCAGGCCCTCTTCCACCGCGCGGCGAAACGGCGTTCCGTGGGTGTACTTGAAGCCGCCGAAATAGCCGTCCCAGGTGTCGGTGTGGGCGTCAAAATGCACCATGCCAATCGGCCCGTTTTTAGCCAACGCGCGCATGATCGGCAGCGTCACCAGATGGTCGCCCCCGATGGACAGCGGGGCGATGTTGGCGTCGCAGACCCGGTGAAAAAAAGCTTCTATGCGGCCCATCGAATCCATCAGGTCGGCCGGATTCACCGGCGTGTCGCCGAGGTCAGCGCAGTTGCAAAGGGCAAAGGGGTTGATGCCGCTGGCGCGGTTCACATTGCGGATCATGGTCGACAGGTCGCGCACCTGGCGCGGGCCGTGGCGCGCGCCAGGGCGGTTGGTCGTCCCGCCGTCCCAAGGCACACCAACCAGGCCGATCTCGACCTCGCCGATGTCGGCGTCGTCGAGCCCCATGAGCGGCAGGCGCATCAGCGTCGCGATGCCGGCAAAGCGCGGCATCACCGAGCCGGTGATGGGCGCGAATTTGTTCTTGGTCATCTACATGCGTCCTTTCCAGGGAACCAGTTTGTGCTCGAACCAGCGCATCAGCAGGTCGAACATATAGGCCACCACACCGATCACGATGATGCCCATGACGACGATGTCGGTGCGCAGAAAGTTCGAGGCGTTCAGGACCATCTGGCCCAGGCCGACGTTGGCGGCGACCATCTCGGCGGCCACCAGCGTGCTCCAGCCAAAGCCGATCGACACCCGCATGCCCACCAGTATCTCGGGCAGCGCCGCCGGCAGCACCACATGGAGAATCACCTGCGAGTAGCTCGCGCCCATCGAGTAGGCCGCGTTCATCTGCTCTTGCGACGCGCTGCGCATACCCGAGCGCGCTGCCATCGCCAGCGGCGCGAAGCAGCTCAGAAAGATCAGCAGCACCTTGGGCAGTTCGTCGATGCCGAACCAGATGATGATCAGTGGCAAGTACGACAGCGGGGGCAGCGGCCTGTAGAGCTCAATCGGCGGGTCGAATATGCCGCGCCACACGCGCGACATGCCCATCGCGATGCCGATCGGGATGGCGAGCACGCAGGCCAGCAAAAAGGCCGCGAAGACGCGGAACAGGCTCATGGTGAAGTGCTCCCACAGCGGCTTGTCGTTGGCAGCACCGGTCAGGTACTCGTAGAACTGCTGGTAGGTAGCCTGCGGCGAGGGCAGAAACAGCGGCTTGATCCACCCCATGTTGGTGACGATGAACCACAGCGTCACGATGGCCAGCACGGTGACCAGGCTGATGGTGGCGCTGGAGCCTTCTCCCGGCACTTTGAAGGCGCTGGTTTTGAGCGCTGGCTTGGCGGTTTCAGACATGGGCTTCCTCCCGCTGGTGGATGATGGACAGCACCTCTTCGCGCATGCGGATGAATTCGGGCTCCGACTTGACCTTGCGCGCGTCGCCGTGCGACAGAAATTCCCGCGAGAAGGGTACGTTGTCGTAGGCGTGGGTGATGCGCCCCGGACTCGGGCTCATGACGATCAACCGGGTCGCAAGAAACAGCGCCTCCTCGACCGAGTGCGTGATGAAGAAGACCATCTTGTTCGCCTTGGCCCAGGCGCGCAGCAGGATTTCCTGGACCGTCTCGCGGGTGAATGCGTCGAGCGCGCCCATCGGCTCGTCCATCAGCAGCAGCGCCGGGTCGCTGGCCAGCGCGCGTGCGATGCCGACGCGCTGCTGCATGCCGCCCGACAACTCGTAGACCGCGCGCTCGGCGTAATCCTGCAGGCCGACCAGGCCGAGCTTTTCGTCGGCGATGCGCGCGCGCGTTTGGCTCGCGACGCCGCGCATGCGCATTCCCAGCGCTACGTTGTCGCGCACCGATAGCCAGGGCATCAGCGCGTGCTTTTGAAACACCACGCCGCGGTCCGCGCCGGGGCCGGTGACCGCGTTGCCGTCGAGCAGGATCTCGCCGGTCGAAGGCGGCAGGAAACCCGCGATGCAGTTGAGCAGCGTGGTTTTGCCGCAGCCCGAGGCCCCGAGCGCCACGACAAAGTCACCGTCGTGCATCGTCAGGTTGACCGGCGCGAGCGCCTGCAGGGTGCCACCTTTGATGGCGTAGTTGACCGTTAGGTCCTTGACTTCGAGTATCGGCATAGGCTCCTGCCAGGGCGTTGGGTGAAATTGAAAAAGGGGCAACTCGCCAGGAGATTGCCCCTTCAGGAGGTCCGGCCGGCGGACTATTTCTTCATCGCTTCGCGCAGATAGCTCATGTCGATGAAGGCGTTGTAGTCGGGCTTGACCTCCTGCACCCGGCCCTGCTCCTTGAGGAAGGCAGAGGTGTTGGCCAGCGTCTTGGCGGCACCGCCACCGAGCCATGCAGCCGAAGCCTGCGACGCGAAGTCCGGAAACACGAACTGCGCCATTCCTTCGGGAACGTCCTTCTCGTCGGCTTTGGTGATCTTCGCCACCGCCTTGACCTGCGGCGAACCGACGGTCCATTTGGCGGCGTTGCCGCGATAGTCGGCGTCGGCCTTGGCGATCACCTTGACCAACGCGACCAGAAAGTCCTTGTGCTCGGCGGCCCACTTGGCGTTGACGACCAGCCCGTCGAAGGTCGGAAAGCCCTGCTTGCCGACGTCGCCAGAGGTCGCGACCGCTTTGCCGTTGCGCCTGATCTTGGACATGACCGGGTCCCAGATGAAGGCGGCGTCGATGTCCCCGCGCTCCCAGGCAGCGGCAATTTCAGGCGGGCGCATGTTCATCACGTTGACCGTTTTGGCATCCACGCCGGCGAGCTTCATGCCGACCATCAGCGAGTAATGCGCGGTCGACACGAAGGGCGTCGCCACCTTCTTGCCGACCAGGTCTTTCCAGCCGTTGACGCCGGAGCCGTTGCGCGCCACCAGCACGTCGGAGGCTGCGATGTCGTCCAGAATCCAGATCAGCTTGACGTCCTGTCCGCCGCTGGTGGCCGCCGCCAGCGGACTCGACCCGACTTCGCCAATGTGCACGTCGCCCGACGCCATCGCCTTGATGACGTCGCCGCCACCGCCGAACATGCGCCAGTTGATCTTGTAACCGGTTGCCTTTTCCAACTCACCCGAGTCCATTGCAGTCCGGTACGGCAGCAGCATGTCCTGGTGGGCAAAAGTGACTTCTTTCTTTGCTTGCGCAAGGGCGCCCGCGCTTGCAAAGAGGGCGAGGGTTGCGGCGCACAGCAACTGGCGTTTGTTCATCTTCATGCTCTTCTCCTGGGGTTGGTGGGGTGAAACAGGACGGTGCCTGTCCAAGCGTCTGGCGCTTCTATTGTGAATCAGTCGGCCTGGTTGGGTAAGCGCCAGCGGCTGCCATGCGGTGGGGCCAGCACATCGGGAATTACCCTTGCCCCGCCGCCAGCGCGTCGCAAGGCCGGCCCTTTTGGCGCTTTTCGCCGCGGGCCTGCGCCAGCTGTTCGACCGCGAGCGCCAGCGCCCGGATCCCGGCTGCGATCTGCGCCGCCGGGATCGACGACAGCCGCAGCCGGAAGAAGGGGCAGGGGTAGGGCGGCTTGCCAAAGAAAACGTCGCCGGCTTCGATCAGCACGCCGTGGCCGCGCGCCATCAGCGCCAGTTCGGCAGCGTCGACCCAGGCTGGCGCGTTGACCCAGATCGACGCGCCGCCCAGCGGCATCTCGAAGCCAAACTCCGGCAGGTGCGCACGCAGCGCCTGTGCCGCCAGTGCCAGGCGCTCCTGCATCGCCTGGTTGACGCGCCGGGTGTGCGACTCATGGTGGCCCAGCGACAGGAACAGCGCGTAGGCGTGTTGGAGGAAAGCGCTGGGGTGGCGCACCATGGCGTGTCGGATGACGCGCAGCTCCTGCACCAGGGCGCGCGGCGCGACGATATAGCCCAGTCGCAGCACCGGCGACAGGCTCTTGGAGACCGAGCCGACATAGACCACGCGTCCGCCACGGTCCAGGCTCTTGAGCGCCGGCATCGGCTGGCCTTCGTACAGGTTCTCTGCCTCGTAGTCGTCTTCGATGATCACGAAGTCCTGTAACTCGGCCTTGCGCAGCAGCCGCTGGCGGCGCTCCAGGCTCAGCGTCGCGGTGGTCGGACTTTGGTGCGAGGGCGTGACGAATAGGTAGTCGAGCGCGGGCAGCGCGTCGACCACCAGGCCCATCGGGTCGACCGCCACTTCGACCCATTGCGGTTCGCGCAGCGAAAAGCTGTTGCGCGCGTGGGGGTGGCCGGGTTCTTCGAGCCCGACGCGGGTTCGCCGTTCAAACAGCGCCTCGCCCAGCAGATAGTAGGCGTGCTGCGTCCCGACGGTCAGGATGATTTCCTCGGCCAGCGCGAAGACGCCGCGCTTGGGCAGCAGCCGGGTGCGGATCTGCTCGATGAGTTCCGGTACATCGTCGGTCTCCAGGTCGGGGGTCCAGTGCGCCAACTGCGAGCGCGCCAGACTGCGCACGCAGCACTCGCGGAAATCCTCGGACGGGAACAACTGCGGGTCGTAGGTTCCGTAAATGAAGGGGAACGGGTAGGTACTCCACTGCTCGGGCTTGGACAAGGTGGGCCGGTTGGCCAGCGAGCGCAGAACCCGCTGTCCCCAGTCTGGCGGCTGGCGGCCTGACACGCCCAGCGGCTCGGCCTGCGTGGCGTTACGCGGTCGCGCGTTGGGGGCGACAAATACGCCGCTGCGCGCGCGCGACTGCAGGAAGCCTTCGTCCACCAGTTGCAGGTACGCCGAGGTCACGGTATTGCGGCTGAGCTGCAGCAGGCCGGCGAGCTCGCGCGACGACGGCAAAGCCGCGCCCGCGCCCAATCGACCCTCCAAGATGGCCTGCACCACGGCCAGTCGCAATCGACCCTGCAGCGGCAGTGCCGATTGTTCAGGCAGCTTGAACAGCTGATCCCATTGAATGGTGCGCGGATGGGCCATGGATCACAGCAAGTTTAGCCCCCGGCGCTGTCTGGCTTTGCCGAATCCCGGAATCTGGCCCTAGCGCCGAAGCGCCACCTTGTCTACCCTTGGCGGCATTCAACCATCCGGAGTCGCCATGTCGCACGCTATCGAGCCCGTCACCCCCGCCACCCTGGAGGCGTTCAGCGCGGCGTGGAACCGCCACGACGTCGACGGCCTGATGGCATTCATGGCCGACGACTGCGTGTTTCATGCCGCTGGCGGCCCAGACGCCTGCGGCGCCCGCCACGTGGGCCGCGAGGCGGTGCGCCTGGCCTTCGCCGCTGCCTGGGCTGCGCTGCCCGACGCGCAGTGGACCAAGGGGCAGCATTTCGTCCAGGGCGACTTCGGCGTGTCGCAGTGGACCTTCACCGGCACTGCGGCGGACGGTACCCGCGTCGAGACCGATGGCGTCGACCTGTTCACTTTCAAGGACGGCAAGATCGCCGTCAAAAATGCGTTTCGCAAAGCCCGGCCAAACCTGCCGGCGCTGAAGTAGGGCGCTTATCGCGATGGGATCCTCGATGCAATTTACCGGCGCCGTCGCGGACGACCGACGCTACGACCCCTGCTACGACCCGCTGGTCGACGCCAACCCGGGAGCAGGACGCGCCTACGCGCCGACCTACTGGGTCGCCAGCGCCGGCACGCCACCCCCCGACGACGGCCCGGTGCAGTCCGACCTGGACGCCGACGTGGTGGTGATCGGCTCGGGCTCCACCGGAATGGCGACCGCGCTGTATCTGGCGCAGGAGCATGGCATCCGCGCCTTGGTGCTTGAGGCCAACCAGAGCGCATGGGGCTGCTCCAGCCGCAGTGGCGGCCAGGGCCAAAACGCAAGCGGGCGCCTGACGCGGTCGCAGTGGATAGCGCGCTGGGGGCTGGACGTCGCGAAGAAGCTCGACCTCGAGATACGCGCCGGTTTCGAGAACTTCCGCCAGCTCAGCACCGAGATCGACTGCGACGCCTATGACGGCGGCCACCTGTACCTGGCGCACCGGCCCGAGAAGATGGACTACCTGCGCAATGAAACCCGGGTGCGCCGCGAGGTATTCGGCTACGACACCCGGCTGCTGAGCGCAGAAGAAGTGCGGCGCGATTATTGCGACGAGCGCGACACGGTCGGCGCCATGCGCGAGGCCGAGGGCGTGGGCATCCATCCGCTGAAGTTCACTTTTGGCCTGATGCAAAAAGCGCGCGCGCTCGGGGTCAAGGTCCATACAGCGAGTCCGGTGCAGGGCTGGGAGACCATCGCCGGCGTGCACCACCTGCGCACGCCCGGTGGTACCGTTCGCGCCCGGCGTGTTGCGGTGTGCACCGGCGGCTACACCGGGCAGAAGCTCAACCCGATGCTGCGCAACAAGATACTGCCGATCCTGTCGAACTCGGTGGTTACCCGCCCGCTGACCGAGGCCGAGCTCCAGGCGACCAATTTCCGCTCGCGCACTTTCCTGACCGATACCCGCACGCTGCGCTTTTACTACCGACTGCTCAAGGACAACCGGTTGCAGCTCGGCAGCCGCAGCGCGATCACCGGCGCGGACGCGCAGGACCCGGTGCACCTGAAGCTGCTGACCGACGCCATCGCGCGCAAGTTTCCACCGCTGGCGGGAATCCAGATCGACTATTCCTGGTGGGGCTGGGTCGACGTAAGCCATGACATGATGCCTCGCATCACCCGGCCCGACCCTGGCCAAAGCGTCTGGTACGCGGTCGGCTACGGCGGCAACGGCGTGTCGTTTTCGACCTGGGCCGGCAAGCGGCTCGCCGAGCGTGTCGCCGGGCAGGACACCGGACGCGAGGTCTTCCAGCTGCCGATCTACCATACGCCGCTGCAGTACCCCAACCTCTTCGGGCTGGTGCGTTCGCAGGCTTTTGCGCCCTTTCGCCGCTTCGGCCAGTACTTCCTCTACAAGTGGTACTGGATGCGCGACGAGAAGTTCTAGCGCGGGCGATTCGCCTGTTGGTCGGGGGTGACTCTGCGCGCTATATCGGGCTAGGATGCGCGCCATGCAGGACTCGACCCGGCAGCACGCAAAGGTCAGGGATGAGGAACTCGCCGAGCTCCTGAAGACGGCCCAGCCGCGACGGCAGCGTCGACCGTGCGCAGGCCAGCCCAAGACCTTGGAGCGGCCCTGCGCGGCAGGGTTCTGGCTTTATCGATAGCAGGCAACTGGCATTGTGCGCATCGCCTTGCCGTGTTTAACATCGGGGCCATGCCGATCGAATACCTCAAGCGGGCGCAGCCACCCGCGCCAGCCCAAGACACCGACACGGTCGCGACCGTGCGCAGCATGCTCGACGCGATTCTGGCTGGCGGCGCGCCGGCGGCGCAGGCCTACGCCGCCGAACTCGATGGCTGGAACGGCCCGGTGGTGGTCGCACCGGACGCCTTCACCAAGGCCGAGGCCGCTCTGAGCACCGGCGTCAAGGACGACATCCGCTTCGCGCGTGACCGGGTGCAGGACTTCGCGCGGCGCCAGCGCGATTCGATGCAGGAATTCTCGACCGAACTGATACCGGGCCTGACGGTGGGCCAACGCCTGATCCCCTGCCAGACGGCGGGTTGCTACGTGCCGGGCGGCCGTTATGCCCACGCTGCCAGCGCCATCATGAGCGTGGGTACCGCATCGGTGGCCGGCGTGCGCCACATCGTCGCCACCACGCCCGCACACCGGGACGCCGGTATCCATCCCGCGATCTTGTATGCGATGCAGATCTGTGGCGTTGGCACGGTACTGGCGCTCGGCGGCGTGCAGGGCGTTGCCGCGCTGGCCTACGGGCTTTTTTCGGGCAAGCCGGCCGACATCATCGTCGGCCCCGGCAACCGCTTTGTGGCCGAGGCCAAGCGCATGCTGTTTGGGCGCGTTGGCATTGATGTGATCGCTGGACCTACCGAGTCGGCGGTTATCGCCGACGACAGCGCCGACCCGGCGATCGTCACCGCCGACCTGATCGGCCAGGCCGAGCATGGGCCGGATTCGCCGGTCTGGCTGATCACCCGTTCCCGCGCTCTGGGCGAACAGGTGATGGCGCTGGCGCCCGCGGCCATCGCCGCGCTGCCGCCGCTGTCGCGCCAGGCGGCCGAGGCGGCTTGGCGCGACCATGCCGAGGTGGTGCTGGTCGACACCCGGGAGGAAGCGGTGCAAGTGAGCGACAACTACGCCTGCGAGCATGTGCAGGTGATGGCGCGCGACCTTGACTGGTGGCTGGCGAACCTGAGCAACTACGGCTCGCTGTTTTTGGGCGAAGAGACCACCGTGGCCTACGGCGACAAGTGCAGTGGCCCCAACCACATCCTGCCGACCCGCGGCGCAGCGCGTTACTCGGGCGGGCTGTCGGTAGGCAAGTTCATCAAGACCGTCACCTGGCAGCGGCTGGACCGAGATGCCTCGCGCGCCGTCGGCCAGGTGGCAGCGCGCATTTCCCGGCTTGAGGGGATGGAGGGCCACGCCCGCACCGGCGACATGCGCCTGAAAAAATACTTCCCCGACGCCGCCTTCGACCTGGGGTTGCTTGGCGGTCATGGGGGCTGAAGCGATGCAAGCGCCCGTCGCAGCCGTGCAGATCGACCTGAGTCAGCAGGAGCCGATCCCGGCGGACGGGGTGGCCGCCGCGCTGGCGCTGATGCACAGCGGAAAATTGCACCGCTACGGGGAGACCGACGGCAAGCCCAGCCCGGTGGCGGCACTGGAAGCGGCTTTTGCCGCCGAACTCGGCCTGCCGTATTGCGTGGCGTTGAACTCCTGCGGCTCCAGCATGTTCGTCGCCCTCAAGAGCGCCGGCGTGGCGCCGGGAGACGCTGTGCTGTCGAACGCCTTCACACTGGCGCCGGTGCCCGGCGCGCTGGCCCACGCCGGTGCCCGGCCGGTGCTGGTGGACGTCGCAGACGACTACACCATCGACTTCGGCGACTTGGAGCGCAAGGCGCGCGCCAGCGGCGCCAAGACGCTGCTGCTATCGCACATGCGCGGCCATATCTGCGACATGGAGCGCCTGAGCGCGCTGTGCGCCGGGCTGGAGATCCATCTGATCGAAGACTGCGCCCACACCATGGGCGCGGGATGGGGCGGCCGCGCTACCGGCACCTGGGGCCTGGCCGGCTGCTTCAGCTTGCAAAGCTACAAGCACGCCAACAGCGGCGAAGGCGGCCTGCTGGTCACTGCCGACGCCGACCTGGCGGCGCGCGCCATTCTGTACTCCGGCAGTTATATGTTTTACGCCACGCACGGTGCCCGGCCGGACGAGGCGGTGTTCGAGCGCTGGAAATACAGCACGCCCAATTTCAGTCTGCGCATGGGCAACCTGCCGGCCTCGCTGGCGCTGGCCCAACTGGGACCGGTGCTGGTCGACCGCTGCCGACGCTGGAACCAGCGCTACCACTGGCTAACGGCGGCGCTCGCCGGCGCGCCCGGCCTGCTCGTTCCGACGCGCCCGGCGCGGGAGCAGTATGTGGCCAGCTCGCTGCAGTTTTCGCTGCCCGGGCTTGGCCGCGCCGATATCCAGCGCTTTCTGGCGCATTGCGCCGCCCGGGGCATTCACATCAAATGGTTTGGCGCCGACGAACCCAAGGGCTTCACCAGCGTCTGGCAGCATTGGCGCTTTTTTGGCGAAGCGCAGGTGCTGCCCAACGCAGAGCGCGTCATGGCGGGCCTGTGCGACATGCGCCTGCCGCTGACCCTTAGCGAGGCCGACTGCCTGGCGATTGCGGCGGTGGTGCGTGACAGCCTGGCGCGGTTGGAGGGTGCCGGTGCGTGAACGCACGGGTGGCGATGAAAGGGTATTCACGAAGCGCCGGCCAGCATGGTTGGCTCTATGATGAATTCAAGGCGTTGCAGGGTGCGTATCGGGCCTGCGCGATAGCAGGGGGTTTCGGTGGGTGGTGGTTCACGGTTATTTTTTAAAGGAGAAATCAATGAATGTGCATAAACGTCAGTTGCTGGGATTTGCGATGGCGGCCTTGGTGGCCAGCGGCAGCGTCTTCGCCCAGGCAAAAAAGGAAGTCACGATTGCGCACCAGGACATGCTGGTGCCGTTTCAGGCGCTGATGGACTCGGGGGCGCTGGAAAAGGCCACCGGCTACAAGATCAACTGGCGCCTTTTTGGCGGCGGTGGCGACGTCATCAAGGCCATGGCCTCCGGCGACGTGCAACTTGGCCAGGTCGGATCCAGTCCGCTGACCGCAGCGGCCAGCCAGGGTCAGGATATCAAGCTGTTCTGGATCCTGGACGACATTGCCGACGCAGAAGCCCTGATCGCGCGCAGCGGTTCGGGCGTGGGCAGCGTGAAGGACCTCAAAGGTAAAAAGGTCGCGACGCCTTTCGTCTCGACCGCCCATTACCAGCTGATGGCGATCATGAAGCTCGAGGGGCTG
>CAISIP010000068.1 GCA_903885415.1 uncultured beta proteobacterium | reverse complement strand
TGCCGTCGGTCATCCAGTCGGCCACCAGTTTGCCCACGCCGGGGGCGTCTTTCACCCACACGGCTTCGGCGTACCACAGGCCACGCACCTTGGACGACTCGCCAATCGAGGGGTTGCCGTCGGTGGTGACCTGCAACAAGCCGTTAAAGGAGTACTTGTCGTCGTAGCCCAGTTCGGCCAGGATGGGCGTGAGCTCGATGGCGCGCTCCAGCGGCGCCAGGATCTGCTCCAGCTCCAGGTCGCGCTGCGAAGGCGACAACCTAGCCTGTTCCTTTTCGAGCAGATCACGCGGGTGGCACATGCGTGGGTTTTTCTCTTCGTAGTAGCCCCATTCGATCTGGCCGCCTTCGGGCGTCTTGGGGTCACCGGTATCGCGCAGGTAGGCCGAGTTGCCCTGGTCGCGCAGCAGCGGGTAGCCGATGTCTTTGCCGGTGCCGGCAAATTCCAAGTAAGGTTTAAAAAACGTGAGCGGGTGGTCCACCGGCATGATGGGCAGGTCTTCGCCCGCCATCGCCGCAATCAGGCGCCCCCACAAGCCGGCGCACACCACCACGTAGTCGGCGGCAATAAAACCTTTGGTGGTTTGCACGCCCTGGATGCGGCCGTTCGCAATGCGCAGCCCGGTACACGCGGTGTTGGCAAACGACCGCAGCCGGCCAGAGGCCACCGCAGCGTCCACCAGCTCGCCGGCCACCATTTGTGAACGCGGCTTAACCAGACCCGCATCCGGATCCCACAGCGCGCCCTGGATCATGCCTTCTTCCAGCAGCGGAAAGCGGGCCTTGGCCTCGGCCGGGCTGATCATCTCCACCCGGTTGCCAAAGGCCTTGCCCGAGGCCACGCGGCGCTGGAGTTCTTGCATGCGCTCGTCATCCCCGACGCGCGCCACCTCCAGCCCCCCGATGCGCTCGTAGCGACCCATCTTTTGGTAGAAGTCGATGCTGTACTTGGTAGTGAAGATCGTCATCTGATCGTGCATCGTGTTGAAGCAGAAGTCAGACGCGTGTGCGGTGGAGCCCACATCGGTGGGGATGGCGGATTTGTCGATGCCCACCAGGTTGTCCCAGCCGCGTTCGATCAGGTGGTGCACCACCGAGGCACCCACGATGCCACCTTGGCCGATGATGACCACCTTGGCGCGTTCAGGGAATGGGGCCATTTGCGCTAACTCCTAAGGAAATTGGATGCCACCTGCAGGCCGTGTCAAAAAAATGCGCACCTCCGCCCCGATCGTCGGCCACTGGGCAAAGTGTAGCCAGCACAAGGAGGATGGCACTCGAATTGCAACTGCCGTCTTTTCATGTCGCGGGGACGCGACCTCCACTTCTCGGCACGGCCACCGAAACGCTGTTCACGCCAGCGTTGGCACCTGCGTCCTGTGGCGGTAGCAGTGGACCAAAGTGTATGCACGCCCCTACCCGGCGAGACTCCAATTGCGACTGCTGCTTACGGAAAAGCGTCAACTGCGCGGGTCGCCTCGCCTACGATTGCGCGGGTGGCAGGAGGGCGTGCTGATGCAGTCGATCGACATCAGCCAGGCCAGCGGCGAGTTGGCGGCACGCTGCCCAAGAACAGGCCATCACGCCTTGGCGTTCTTGCGCCCCACCACGTAAGTCACCCCGGCCGGACCGACCTCTTCGGTGTGCTCGCAATCTGGCGGCAATACAAATACATCGCCGAGGCGGTAAACAGTGAGCGCGCCGCCGATGCCCAGGGTCAGCTGGCCGTCCGTCACCAGGGCCTTGACCGCGAACGGATGGCTGTGTGTGCCCAGCACCTGGGTAACAAGCGCCGTCTTGGTGAACACCTCGTCGTATCCCTCGCGACCGAGCGCCTCGGTGAATGCCTGTTCGTCCATGCTGAAATCCTCTCAAGGCATCGAAGGCCCTCTGTCGGGCGGCCACCGGCAACCGGTTCCTTGCCGAAGAGTATGACTTCGATACCAGATGGTAGATGATCGGCAGAAAACGTGCCGGATCAATGCTTCCCGGCGAAGGCCCGCATGTGAAACGCCGCGTGTTCCGGCCCATAGCGGTAGTCGACCCCGACGGGACACGCCCGCCGGGCCTGGCAACCCTTGCCGATGCATTCCTGGCCCTGCGGCTGGTGCAGGTGCGCTGCGCATGCCTCGACCCGGTAGGCGTTGCCGGTAAAGGCCTGGACCGGGCAGGCACGCAGGCACGGCTGGCCGTCGCAGCGCGAGCAGATTTCAGCGTCGGGAACGACCGGGGCGGCCAGCGCGGACAAGTCGCCGGGCTCCAGCAGCGGCGAAACCAGCGCAAACCGATAGGCATGCCACAGGCCGAATTCCGGATGAATCTGCAGCATCAACGGGCTGGCCTGCAGCGGCTCACAACGCCGCCCCCAGTCCTGGAACGGGTGATAGGGGGGGCCATCGGATGGAAATAGGGCCACTCCGCCGAACTGGCGCGCAAGTGCATCGCCGATCGATTTGCTCCAGCGGTCCATCGGATCGGGTAATCCGTCACGATGAAACGGCGACTCGGCAAAGGCCGCCCAACACGCCGAGCCCACCTGCCCAGCCAGCCACAGCACTGCCGCGCGCTGGCCATCGGGCAGGGCCGGCAACGCATCGCCCGCCATTGGCAGGAAGCCGCCGCACAGACGCAGTCCGTGCTGGACGAGGGCCTGCTCAAGCCCGGCGCGCGACCCGTGCCGTCGATGCATCCTAG
>CAISIP010000067.1 GCA_903885415.1 uncultured beta proteobacterium | reverse complement strand
GGCACGCCGCGCCAGACGTTGGCGGCGATGGTGGCAAGGCGCGCCATCCAGGGATCGCCGAGGAAGTCGATGTACTGGTTTATGAGGCCCATCTTCATGAACGCCCAAGAGATGACCGAGAATTGCGAGTCATAAAGCCACCAGAACGCGAGCGCCGACAGGGCGGTCGGGACAATGAAGGGCAGCAGCACGATGGCACGCAGGAAGGCCTTGACCGGCAGGTCCTTGTTAAGGAGCAACGCGAGCCACAGGCCGAGCGCGAACTTCATGATGCTCGCGACGACGGTGTAGAACAAGGTATTGAAGAGCGACAGGCGCGCGACACTGTCGCCGAACAGGAATTCGAAATTCTCCGCGCCCACCCACTCGCCGGCGCGCCCGACCTTGGCGTCGGTAAAGCCTAGCCAGGTGCCCAGACCGAGCGGGTAGGTTAGGAAAACGAGCAACAGGAGGCCCGCGGGCAGCATGAATAGCAACCCAAGGACGTTCCTGTTGTTAAGCCAGCGACTCACTCGATAGATCCTGCTTACACCTTGTAGTAGCGCTCGGCGCGTTTTTGCGCGCGCTCTGCGGCTTCCTTCGGTGTCTTCGCACCGCTGATAGCTTCGGCCACCATGTTGACAACAATGAAGTCTGCTGATGCACCCGCAGAGGCGTAGCCGAGCTTGCCGGCATAGCCCGCAGGACGCAGATTTTTCACGGCGTCGCGGTATGGCGTGTTTTTCACGTCAGATGTCCAGATCGCGGCTTTCGTGTAGTCGGCAAGCGGCGGGGCAATGTAGCCGCCCGCAGCCGTCATCCAGGACTCGAACTGCTCTTTCTCCATCATGAAGCGCAGGAACTCCTTGGCCGCCTTCGGGTACTTGGTGTGCTTCATGATCATCTGGTTGAAGAACAGGTGGGACTCGGTGGCCACGCCCACGGGGCCTATGGGATAGGGGGCGTGCTGGATGTCGGCCTGCAGTTCCTTGATCTTCGGGTCCGTGGCGTTCTTCGCCGCGTAGTAGATCGAGATGCCGTTGTTGGTGACCGAAATCTGGCCGTCAAGGAAGGCCTTGTTGTTGTTCGGGTCGAGCCAGGACAGCGTGCCCGGGATGAAGGTGGCGTAAAGTTCCTTGCCGTACTCGAGCGCCTTCAGTGTTTCCGGGCTGTCGATCACGACCTGGTTCTTCTCGTTGACAAGCTTGCCGCCGAAGGCCCAGATCAGCCAGTTGCACCAAAGGCCGTCGCCGGTCGCGTTGCCCAGGGCAAAGCCGCCGGGCGTGCCCTTGGCGTGTAGCGCCTTCATCATTTTCAGGAAGTCGTCCGTGGTCTTCGGGAAGCTGGTGACGCCGGCTGCTTTGAGCATGCTCTCGCGGTAGACCATCATCGCGCCGGCTGAGCCGAGCGGGATGGCGATCCACTTCTTGCCGTCGGGGCGGTTGAATGCCTGTGCGGCGGGGAACCAGCCGCCGTATTTCTTGCCCAGGTATTCGCCCAGGTCGGTTACGTCGAGCAGTTTATCGGGGTAGAGGTTGGCGTCGTCGTTGGTCGACAGGATGATGTC
>CAISIP010000066.1 GCA_903885415.1 uncultured beta proteobacterium | reverse complement strand
TTGCCATCAACGGCCTGGGACAGTGGCTCGGCGCGAGCCCGAGCGCCGTCATGTTTGTCGGGCAGCGCGGCGCGCGTGTTGTCCGGATGCTCGCATGTCAACGTTGGCCTGCCCGAGCGCCTCCAGCAGTCGGGGCAGGTGGCACAGAAAGTCGCCCGGGGAGCAATGGCCGGGATGCAGCACGCCGTCGAAGTCCAAAAACTAGGGCGGACTTGCACTGGCACTGGCATTTAGGCGAGGCTTTGGCATCATGGCTCTCCCGGGTTCGTCGGATCGTACAACCACCGCCGGGAGCCACCGCAGGATGCCCGTGCGCTTGCCTATTTCAATCCAATGCCGGACGAGGTGCGCGATGTTGATTCGCTCGCCACTGCGCCAGTGCTCAAAGACAGATCAGTGGGATAAACCGATAGCCGCCCACAAAAAGTCGTACGAAATCTCGGGGCGTCCTTGCTGCTGGGCTTGCGCTTTTTCATTGGACTCATAGCTGCGCAGCAAACCCTTGACCCGCTCCAGCCCCGCGGCGCTTTGAATCGCCTGGCGTGGCGTCTTGTTCTCCAGAGTCGGTATGGGTTCGTCACACCAATTGGCAAAGGAACGCTGGATGACTGTGGCGAGTACCTTGGCCAGTTCCTGCGGATCGATGTCGGGCGTGCCTGTGCCCATTGCAGCCTTGGCAGCCTTTGATGCCTTTGATTCCGTCGTCTTGCCTTGCTTCATCCAGCTCTGTGGGTCGGAGACCTTGCGTGTCAGAAATGTCAACGCGTCTGCGACCATGCCTTCGAGCCAGGCGCGGCCCTGATCGGCGTAAACCTGCGTTTTGTAGAACACCTCGATCTGGTCGAGCTTCTTGCCAAGATTGACGCTTGCGATAGGGCGTTTTTGCCCGTCCTCACAGTCGATCAGGCGCGACCAACCGGTTGTGCGATCACCTTGTACGTCGGCGCATCTTTGCATCGCGCGGTCCAGGGATTCCCAGTCAAGCACCCGGTAGTGGTCGGTGATGGCGACTATTGGCTCACCAGAATATTGGTCGATCATCGTGGGCATGCTCACGGGCGCCACATATTGCTGCAGCCAGCTTGACATGAGCACCAGTGCCTGCTCGCGAGCCAGCCCCGGGAGATGCCCGAACTCCTGCGCAGTGGCGCGCAACCGATCGGCCACCGCCGGCCCTGCCATCATGGAAAACGGGTAGGCGGCGCCCGACAGCTCAAAATGATCGCCAACGCGCATGATGCGAACGCCTACGAACATTCCAGGGTGCACCGACTGCGATCCAGAACGCTCGTGCACCACCACTGACTCGGCGTCGCTTTGCAAGGCGTCACACAGGGTAATTTGCTCGCCTGCTCGCACATCGGTGACGCTGTACAAGCGCAAGGGGCGCTGCGCTAACTGCTGGATCCAGTCGCGCTGACCCGGTGTCATCGCCGGCCCGAATGGCCCGGTCAAATAGTCCGCGATGCGCCGCGATACCCCTTGCACCAGAATATCGCCTTCGGCCAATAGCCACTCGGTCAGGTTGATCTGAATGCCGGCGATGGTTTCGTGATCCAGTTTGCTGAGGGCTTGCCGATCGCGTGCATCGACCAACTCCTCGTGCAAGCGAGAAAACGCGACCTGCCAGCCTTTTCGCTGGTGCGTGGACAGCCAGGCCATGGCCTTGTCAATGGCGCTGTCGTGCGCGTTGGCGTCCACTGGCGCGGGCGTTTGAACCAGACTCAGGTGCAAGCAGCAGTGTTTGTACTTTTTACCGCTGCCGCAGGAGCACGGGTCATTTCGGGCCAATTTCATGGGGGTAGATTCTTCCTGATGCGTCGCCGGACTAAGTTTAGATTGTGACGCGACCTGGCCGCCGGTGCGCCCTGTCCAACGTGACATGAGCCTGAGCCAGTGAATTTTCGGTTGAGGTGATGGCTTGATCATCCTAGGATGGTGATCAACATGGACGAAGCCAAACTGCGCAGCATCGCGCAACTGCAGGAGTTCTTAAGCGCAACCCAGGAGATCAGCTTCACCGGCGCACCGAGCGGCGCTGACCAGCAACGCTACGAGCACATCAGCCGCGTGCTCAAGTGATTTACCTACCCCCAACTGGGCAAAGTCGAGCGCGGCGTGGTGCTGGGGGACAGATCGGACCCACTGGTGCCACTGGTGTCAGTGCCGCCCCCACCACACCCGGCCACTGCGCCTACCAAAAGCACTGATGCAATTGCGCACAACATCCTGGTGGGCATCGGGTATCTCCTTGACGATCGGGGTCGCCACAGAATAACAGCAAGCCAGAGTGTGCGGGGGTGCGGACTGCGCCAAACTCGGGTGAGTCTTAAGGACTGCACCAGCCAAGACCTTCGTCTGGGGTCTTCGTAGGCGAGTTGCACCCTGCAAAAAGGGGTCCATCAACTGAGCACCGACCCCGTCACAAAACCGTCAAAAATTGTTGGCACCATTCGTGCATGGATTGATCGTGGTTGGTTGGTTTCTTGACATTCATTTTTTTATTTAACTTTACATACTGAAGTCCAAAGGGCTGGCCAATCACCTATTCAGCCCCTCACAAGAATCGGATCAAGGACACACAGGCAATTCGGTAAGGGAGTCGAACATGCAAAACACCTATGCATCGCGCCTAAGTAGCCGCACAAGTCAGTGGGCCGGGCGGGGTGTCCAATTTGGGGATCGGCATCACCAGCATGCCCGCAAGCTCAATTTCCTGTACCAGGCTCTTGAATTCGGTGAACTAGACGCGGCCCGTTTGTTGTTTGTGGACCTGGTCAACTTTGAGCCTGCAGTTGCCAACGAGCCCTGCATGAGTCAGTTGGGCGCGGAACTGCAAAGCAGCAACCTTAAGCGTGCCATGCACTTTGCCCAAGAACTCAAAGCCAAAGCGAGCCCGGTGCTAAGGGGTGCTGCTGCCCAAAGCTTTTTGCAAGGCCCGAGCAAGCTCGCTGTGGATTAGCCAAGCCAAGGCAAAATTTTGACACCTAGCGCTCAGACACATTTCCCATCGTTGGGATCGACCGCGACCACTTCAATAAATCGACAAGAATGAACCTCTTTCATCGTTTCCTTGCCAGGCTTGAGATGTTTTTGGCTCACCATGAGACGCCTCCCGGGCTTGGTGGCGCTGCCTTGCGTACGGGTGTCACTTTGTGCGGCTTCGTCCTCGATTGCGCCAGGCCTTGGTCTACCGATTCACGAAGCGCCTTGCCGGGCTTGAACTTCAGGACTTGCCGCGCAGGGATCAGCACGCTGTCGCCGTTTTTTGGATTGCGGCCCAAGCGCGGCGCATGCTCGGTCACTGTAAAGCTGCCGAAACCCCGGATTTCGATGCGGCTGCCCGCGCCCAGAGCGCTATTCAGGGCCTCCAATATCGTCTTGACGGCCAGTTCCGTGTCCGCGAGTGCCAACTGGCCGAAGCGACCGGCCAGTGCGTTGATGAGGTCTGATCGGTTCATTTGATTCGGTTTGACTGGGCTCGGCTTGGGTCGAAGATTGCAAGCCTGCGAGGGTACCCAGTAACCCGCACTCTTTGAACTGGGGTAAACCCCTTTGCAATACGGGCCTCGGATGTGCTTGCGCACCTGAGTCGCATGCTAGCGCGCAGTGCGTCCTGTTCCGTTGACTCCGACCCAACCCCGGTGATCCTAAAGTCTGCACCAGCAGCACAGGATTGCCATGACCATCGCTGTTGCTGTCGACCGCCTTTTGACCCCGTGGTGCCGACGTTGACTGCCCCGGGTCAAATCGGTGCTGGCTCCAGTAGGCCAGGGGCGGCTTGCCAAAGGCACCAAATCGCCAGCAACGGCGCAGAACCGGCGCGCATGGCATGGGTGATGCCCGGCGGATGGTAGATGATGCGTCCCATTTCCGGGCTATACCAACCCTCGTCTTCCCGGAACCACTCGCCTGGGCTCATCACGATGTAAATCTCTGCGGGGGGATGGCTGTGCATCGGATAGCGCACAGTTGGCGCAACCAGGCTCACGCCAACGACGAACCCGGCTTGCTCCGCGAGGCCGTTGGGTCCATTCAGGGGGGAGTTGGCATGGCCGTTGAAAAACGAGTCAGATACGGAACTGGCCGCAGCGCGCTGGTACCAATTCAGGTGCGGTGCAAGCGCGCCGAATGCATTGGCCAGATCGGCTATTGGTGCTGGACCCGTTCGCGCATTGTCTAAGGCGATATCCAGGTAGCGACAAGCGGCCAGTGCATGGGGCAGGGCGCGCGCGCGCGGGTTCGACGGTTCTTGCAGTGCCGCGAGCATCTGCGGCACCGCTTGGTTCTGCGCGATGGCGTGCGGGCATCGGACTGCAGCGTCGTGAACGGCCCGGGTGAAGCGGGATATCGTCGATGACAGGTTCATTTTGTAAGTGCTCCGATCTGGGCGTACAACCATCAGGGCCGCCCGACTGCCCCGGGCGAATCGAATGCCGCATGGCGAAGCTGACGCGGGCATCCATTTCTCGGCATCGTGGCCGCGTCGATCCAAATCGCGATATCGTTCAAAACAGACTGTGGGTAGCTGCATACCTTGTCGTCGTAAATCAGTTCGATAACCCGTGCGCCCGCGCCCGGTATGTACTGTAATGAACGCAGGCTTGTGCCGTCGTTGAAGGTGACGGTCATTTTGTAGCTGGCCTCATGGTCTGTGTAAAAGCCAAAGGTGCGGGTCCACGCGTTTGCGCCAACTGGGTGCGGCTGTGCAGACCACTTGAAAGATCCCATCATCGCGTTGCTGTCGGTCCCGATTTCGATCGACTGTATCGGCTTTGCACTCTCGTTGCGGATTTCTACCAAGAACACGGGGTCGTACCAACCCAAGGCAATGGCGGCGACAGCAGTCGCAACGAAGGTGACGAAGGCGAGACCGGCGCTGTAGATGCTCAGTCGCATAGCACGCGGGCGTTACTTAAAAAACACCTGCGCGCGCAGATCGCGTTGCAGCACTTCTCGAAGCGCCGTCCAGTCTGCATCGTCCTGTCCGTCGCAGACCGACTTGCCCCGGCGCACCGAGTACTCGCGCTCGATGCTGAGCACGTCGCCTCGCATCGCGTAGCTTGCGGTGTAGCTCAGCGGGCCGCGGGCGAACCGCACATTGTCCGCAATACGCTGCACCTGCACGGTGGGGGGAAACTGCAGCGTGATCGACTCCCGGTGGCGCTCCGATGTGCACTCCAGCGGAAATCGACGCACCGTGGGCGACTTGTACTTGGCGGCACTTTTTAGCTTGCCCGGAGCCAGTCCAATCGGAATCGTCATGGCGCTGGGGCCCGGCACGTTGACCATCGGGTCGAGTTCGAACACGGCGTGCACCTTCCACGGCGCGTCCAGGTCCAGCGGGTCGGAGGTGGTGATCTCGCCGCTGCCGGACTCCAAAAACCGCGCCAGCAGGTCGTTGACGGTGTCCGCCTGGTCGCGGTTTTGGTAAGAGAACTGCGACCCGCGCGAATTCACCTGCAAGTAGCCCCCCATGCGCGCGGTGCTGGTGCCGCTGACCTGGCCGTTGCCAAGCAGGCGCAAGGCAATCTGCGTGTGGGTGAAGTCGCCCTCGGGATGGCTGGGCGGCGTGCGGCCAATTTTTCCGCTGTCGGCCAGCAACACCGGCTTGTCCATATCGCCCTCAGGCAGCATCCCCATCGGTGCGAACTGCGCGGTCGAGTCCAGGTACAGATCCAGCGAGGGCACATAGGTGATCACATGGTTAAACGGCTCATCGATGGGCAGCTTTGGCAGCGCATAGGCATCGCCCGAGTTGATCATCGCGGTGG
>CAISIP010000065.1 GCA_903885415.1 uncultured beta proteobacterium | reverse complement strand
GGCCACCCCGGACCGTTGGATGTGCAGCGCAACGAAAAATCTGGAGACGAGCCAATGACGCTGATGGAAATACATGTGCCGGATATCGGTGACTTCGATGAAGTGACTGTCATCGAATTGCTGGTCAAACCGGGGGACTCGGTCAAGAGCGAGCAGTCGCTGATTACGGTGGAGTCGGATAAGGCATCGATGGAAATACCCTCGAGCCATGCTGGCGTTGTCCGCGAAGTCAAGGTTCGGCTCGGCGAAAAGGTCAAGCAGGGGTCGCTGGTCGCGCTACTCGAAGTCGACGCGTCGGCGCAGGCGGGACTGTCTGGCAGCGCTGCCGTTTCCGCTCCTTTCGCGACGCAGACTCCCGCGCCGGTAGCGTCCGTCGCTGGCGCGTTGGACACTGCGGTCGCAGCGCCGTTGACGGCAGTGCAGCTGCGCGTTCCGGATATTGGCGACTTCAAGGACGTCACGGTGATCGAGGTGATGGTCAGGCCGGGCGACGCGGTCAAGCTCGAGCAGTCCCTGATTACCGTGGAGTCGGACAAGGCGTCGATGGAAATTCCATCCAGCGCAGCGGGAACGGTGCGCGAGTTGTATGTCAAGCTCGGCGACAAGGTCAACATCGGTGATTTGCTGGCGCTGCTGGAGCCCGCCGGCGCCACCCGTGCCATCGCGACGGCGCCAACAGAGTTGCAGTTGCCCCCAGCAGCGGTTCTCGCTTTGGGATCGTCGATAGGCGCAGCGGTTGCCGTCCCGGCGGCAGCCCCACTGCCCAGCCACGCGCCTGGTGATGCACAAACTGGGGCGTTGCCGCACGCCTCGCCGTCGGTGCGCAAGTTTGCCCGGGAGCTCGGCGTACCGCTGGCCGAACTCAAGGGCAGCGGCTTAAAGGGCCGCATCACCGAAGAGGATGTGCAGGCGTTTAGCCGCGCCGTGATGTCGGGCGCGCTGCAGACGTCGGCGGTGGCGGCCAAGGCCCCATTGGCCAGCTCTGGGGGCGACGGGGCCGGTCTGGGGCTGATTGCCTGGCCCAAGCTCGATTTCAGCAAGTTCGGCCCGGTAGAGCGGCGCGACATGGGTCGAATCAAGAAAATCAGTGGGGCCAATTTGCACCGCAATTGGGTGATGATTCCGCATGTCACGAACCATGACGACGCCGACATCAGCGATCTCGAGGCATTTCGCATAGCGACCAACAAGGAGAACGAAAAAGGTGGCGTCAAGGTCACCATGCTCGCATTCCTGATCAAGGCCTGCGTAGCCGCACTCAGGAAATACCCCGAGTTCAACAGCAGCCTGGATGGCGACACACTGGTCTTCAAGCAGTACTACCACATCGGCTTTGCCGCCGACACGCCCAATGGGCTGATGGTTCCCGTGATCAAGGACGCCGACAAGAAGGGCATCCTGCAGATCTCGCAAGAGATGGCCGAACTGGCGAAGAAGGCGCGCGAAGCCAAGCTCAGCCCCGCTGAAATGAGCGGCGCCGGATTTACCATTTCATCACTGGGGGGTATAGGCGGGCGGTATTTCACGCCGATCATCAACGCGCCCGAGGTCGCGATTCTGGGCGTTTGCAAGTCGACCATGCAGCCGGTGTGGGACGGGTCTGCTTTCGCGCCTCGATTGATGCTGCCGCTGTCGCTGAGCTGGGACCACCGCGTCATCGACGGTGCCGCGGCAGCTCGATTCAATGCCTACATCGCCCAGATCCTGGGCGACTTCCGCCGCGTGCTGCTCTAGCCCCAACGGGGTGCGCGACGGCGCACCCGCAACCCCAACCGAATAACACAGCGAGAAGGACGATCAGATGGCGCAAGTCGAAGTACAGGTGCCCGATATCGGCGACTTTTCCGAGGTGACGGTGATCGAGTTAATGGTCGCGGTCGGCGACACCATCGCGTTGGAGCAGTCCCTGGTCACGGTGGAAAGCGACAAGGCGTCGATGGAAATACCCGCCTCGCACGCCGGCGTCATCCGCGAGATCCGGGTCAAGCTGGGCGACAAGGTCAAGCAAGGGTCGACGCTGCTGCTGCTCGACGAAGTCTCGGCGGGTGCGTCCGCCCCCGCCACGGTGGCGCCAGCCACGGGGCTCGGGTCGGCAGCGCTGCCGTCTTCAGCAGCACTCGTTCCAACTGAAAGGACCGCATCGATTTCGGCTGTGAGCGTGGCGGGTGCACCGGTCTACGGCGGTGCTGTCGACATGGATTGCGACTTGCTCGTTCTCGGCGCCGGGCCCGGGGGTTACTCGGCAGCGTTTCGCGCCGCCGATTTGGGCCTGAAGGTGATTCTGGTCGAGCGCTACGCGGCGCTGGGAGGGGTGTGCTTGAATGTCGGCTGCATACCCTCCAAGGCGCTGTTGCATGTGGCTAGCGTGATGGACGAGGTACAGCATTTCGAGGCCCTTGGCGTGCACTTTGGCGCGCCCACGGTGGACATCAACAAGCTGCGCACGCACAAGGAAAAGGTAGTCGGCAAACTCACCACCGGGCTGGCGGCGATGGCCAAGATGCGCAAGGTAAGCACCGTGCGCGGCTACGGCCACTTCCTCAGCGCCAACCATCTGGAAGTGGAAGAAACTTCCGGTAGCGCGCAGGATAAGACCGGCGCCAAGAAGGTCATCGCCTTCAAAAAGGCCATCATCGCAGCGGGCAGCCAGGCAGTGCGCCTGCCCTTTATGCCCGACGATCCACGCGTAGTGGACAGCACGGGTGCGCTGGCGCTGAAGGAAGTCCCCAAACGTATGCTGATTCTCGGCGGCGGCATCATCGGCCTGGAGATGGGCACGGTCTACAGCACGCTGGGCGCCCGGCTGGACGTGGTGGAAATGATGGACGGCCTGATGCAGGGGGCTGACCGCGACCTGGTCAAGGTCTGGCAGAAGATGAATGCCAAGCGCTTTGACAACATCATGCTATGGACCAAGACCGTGGGCGCCCGCGCCTTGCCCGAAGGCATCGAGGTCACCTTTGCGCCGGCGCAGGAGGGCGGTACCGCCCCAGCGCCACAGGTATATGACCTTGTCCTGCAGGCTGTGGGCCGCAGCCCCAACGGCAATAAGATCGGCGCCGACAAGGCCGGCGTCGTCGTCAGCGACCGTGGCTTCATACCGGTGGACATCCAGATGCGCACCAACGTAGCCCAGCTCTTTGCCATCGGCGACATCGTGGGCCAACCGATGCTGGCGCACAAGGCTGTGCACGAAGCCCATGTCGCGGCCGAAGTGGCGGCCGGCGTGTTGCTCGGCGACGCCCATTTGTCGAAGAGCCAGTTTGACGCCAGGGTGATTCCGAGCGTGGCCTATACCGACCCTGAAGTCGCCTGGGTCGGACTGACCGAAGACCAGGCCAAGGCGCAGGGCATCAAGGTCAAGAAGGGTCTGTTCCCCTGGACCGCTTCAGGCCGCGCGATTGCCAATGGCCGCGATGAAGGCTTTACCAAGCTGCTCTTTGACGACAGCCCGGAAGCCCATGGACATGGCAAGATCCTCGGCGGCGGCATTGTCGGCACCCATGCCGGTGACATGATCGGCGAGATCGCGCTGGCGATCGAGATGGGCGCCAACGCGGTGGACATCGGCAAGACCATCCACCCGCATCCGACGTTGGGTGAGAGCATCGGCATGGCCGCCGAAGTTGCTCATGGCTCCTGCACTGATCTGCCGCCGGCGCGCAAATAGGCGAGGCGAGGCGAGCCAAGCCGGCCGACTGAAAAAAGCCCGACCTGGTTCGGGCTTTTTGTTGTCCGTTCGGTACCAGTGGATGCGGGATGACCGCTCGAAAAAATGCCCGCATTTTCATGCGGGTTGTGAATTTTTTGGTGCTGAATCGCTTCGGTTTGCGCAGAAAAGGTCAGCGCTGGCGCCGCAGTTGCCAAGCCATGATGGCCAAGCCCAGCAACATCAACGCGGAGGAGCCGGGTTCCGGCACGGCCCCGACCGTGCGGGTGAAGTAGCTTTGATTCGCGCAAGCTGCCACTGAATCGTCGGTGCAG
>CAISIP010000064.1 GCA_903885415.1 uncultured beta proteobacterium | reverse complement strand
GGCGAGCGCCAGCAACCAGGTCTTTGCCAACGCGCTGGTGGCCAATTTCGCCTCCACCAGCGACAAGGCGCTGGCGCTGCTGGTGCTCAACAACCTCGGTATCACCGCCACCACGGTGACGCAGACCGGCTCCTACGCCGCCTTGCTCAGCGCGGTGGAGCAGATATTCGCCGCCTACGGGTCTGCTGCGCGCGGCCAGATTCTCCTGAACATGACCACTTTGCTGGCGGGGCTCTCGAGCGACGTCACCTTTGGAGTAGCAGCGACCACCTATTCGAGCCAGGTGCAGGCCAACGCCAGCTACAGCGCCACTTCGACCAACACCAGCGCCAGCGTGGTGAGCATCGTATCCGGCGCGGTGGCTACTTCTTCGAGCGTCTCGGACATCGAGCCTGACCGCCTGCGCTACAGCCAGAAGTCGGTATTCCGGATCAGCGGCGTGGGCCTCGACAAGGACATCACGGTGTCGGTCTCCAAGTGCGCGGGGCTGGCGCTGGTGGATGTGGGAACGGATAGCGAAAAGTCGGTGTCCTGCACCGTTTCGGCAACCGGCACGCTGTCCTTCGAAGCGAGGGACGCCGCCGGTTTGCTGCTGATGGCGAAGACGTTCACGGTAGCCGAACCGCAGGTAACGCTGGTGACTGGCCTGGGTACGATGGTGGTCGAACTCAACCCGACAGCGGCGCCGCTTTCGGCGATCAACTTCCTGCAGTACGTCAACGATGGTTTTTATGCCAACACCGTCTTTCACCGGGTGGTGGCCAGTTCGGCATTCGCAGTGGCGCAAGGGGGATGGCTCGCTCCGGGGGGCATTGTGCAGTCGGGCGTGCGTGCGGCCATCGCGCTGGAGTCCAATAAGGGGCTGAGCAATCTGCGCGGCACGATCGGCATGGCGCGCACATCGGTGTCCAATTCCGCTACATCGCAGTTCTACTTCAATGTCGCCGACAACCGGGGCTTTGACTATCTCAACGACGCCAACCCCGGATACGCGGTGTTCGGAAAAATCGTGCAGGGCCTGTCGGTGATGGACGCGATCGGCACGGTCGCTACAAGCACCCGCTATGGCGTGGCGGATTTCCCGGCGACCGACGTCGTCGTCCAGAGCATGACCCAGAGCCAGTGAGCCAGACGAGAGGGTCCCGTTGAAGCTACTTTTCATTCACCAGAACTTTCCCGGTCAGTTCAAGTTTTTGGCGCCTGCGCTGGCGCGCCAGGGCCACGAGGTGGTCGCGATGACGATGCAAAAGAGCGAGCCCGGCCAGTGGCAGGGTGTGCGCCTGGTGCCCTATGCGGCGAGCCGGGGCACAACGCCCAAGGTCCATCCGTGGGTGAGCGATTTTGAGACCAAGACGATCCGCGGCGAAGCCTGCTTTCGCGCCGCCTTGCGGTTAAAGGCGCAGGGTTTTTCCCCCGACCTGATCATCGCGCATCCGGGCTGGGGAGAGAGCTTGTTTCTTAAGGACGTCTGGCCCGCAGCGCGGCTGGGAATCTATGCCGAGTTCTACTACCACCCGCAAGGCGCCGACGTCGGCTTCGATCCGGAATTTCCGGCCGCCGACGCCGGCGATGTCTGCCGGCTGCGGCTGAAAAACCTCAATAACCTGCTGCACTTCGAGGTCGCCGACGCAGCGATTTCGCCGACCCAATGGCAGGCGAGCACCTTCCCCGAGCCCTTTCGCAGCAAGATCACCGTGGTGCACGACGGCATCGACACCGACGCGCTGGCGCCCAACCCCGGCGTCAGCCTGACGCTCAACGGCAGCCTGAAGCTAAGCCGCGGCGACGAACTCATCACCTTCGTCAACCGCAACCTGGAGCCCTACCGCGGCTACCACATATTCATGCGTGCGTTGCCCGAGTTGCTGCGCCGCCGTCCAAGGGCGCGGGTGCTGTTGGTCGGCGGCGACGACGTGAGCTACGGCGCGCGTGCCGAGGGCGGGCGCAAGTGGAAGGACCTATTCGCCGCCGAAGTGCGCCCGCAGATCAGCGACGCCGACTGGGCCCGGGTGCACTTTCTGGGCCATGTGCCCTACCAGCACTTCATACCGCTGCTGCAACTGTCGAGTGTGCATGTCTACCTGACCTACCCTTTCGTGCTGTCGTGGAGCTTGCTCGAGGCGATGAGCCTGGGCTGCGCCATCGTCGCCAGCGACACGCAGCCGCTGCGCGAGGCAGTGCGCGATGACGAAACCGGGCGGCTGGTGGATTTTTTTGACGTCGGCGGGCTGGCGCAGCAGGTCTGTGCGCTGCTCGACGATCCGCAGGCCCGCGCCAGACTGGGCGCATCGGCGCGTGCATTCGCGCGCGCGCACTACGACCTGCAGTCGGTATGCCTGCCGCGCCAGCTCGAATGGGTGCGCGCGCTGGCGGCTTAGCGCCGGCGGCGCGACCGGGCCAAGCCCGCGTCAGCCGTTTTCGGATTGCCGAATGACAGGCCGGTGTGACTCCAAGCGTGAATAGTTGGCGGTTTTTGCTAATTCGACAGAATCCAATAGGATTTGGCAGCTTTCGAAATTACAGTCGGCGGATCGAAATCCAGGCCCTCGGGCGAGTGAGACTATGAAAGTTGAGAAGACCTTTTGCACCACGCGGGAGGCCGCGACGCTGCTGGGCGTGTCGGTCGGAACGACGCAGCTGTGGGTCGACAACGGCCTGCTGTCGGCCTGGAAGACTCCGGGCGGACACCGGCGGGTGGCGCGTGATTCGGTGGAAAAGCTGCTGTACGTGCGGATGCAGTCGGTTGTTAGCGCGCCGACCGAGGCCGAGAGCGCACGCATGCGGGTGCTGGTGGTAGAGGACGACCGTAACCTGCTGCGCTTGTACCAGGTCATGCTGGCGCAGTGGCCCATGGCGCCCGAGGTGCGCACGGTCGACAACGGCATCGAGGGGTTGCTGGCGATTGAAGCGGCCCCCCCCGACCTCCTCATCGTCGATCTGAGCATGCCCGGCGTGGATGGCTTGCAGGTGCTGCGAATCCTGCGCAGCAGCGCGCGTTATGCGGGCATCGCCATTGTTGCCGTCAGCGGTCTGGACGAGACCGAGATAGCGCGCCGCGGTGGCCTGCCGCCGGGCGTTACGCTGCTGGGAAAGCCGGTCGCCTTTTCCCGCTTGCTGGCGGTTGCCAATTCTGTCGAGGAGGGCCGGCGCGCAAGTGTCCGCCTGGCCGCATGATGCAACTCGACGCCGGCGCCAAGCGCACCGGGCAGTGGTGGCAGGCTGGGCGGGTGCCAGCGCGATAGACTCCTGCACGCTGGTGCTGTTGGCCGGCGCGTTGCACAACCTGAAGAGTGCCCCATGAAGAAGATACTGATTGCCGACGACCACCCCGACATTCGCCGACTGCTGTCTATTACCCTGGGCGGTGAGTACCAGATTTTTGAGGCCAACGACGGTGTTTCGGCGTTGCAGGCGCTGCGCGAGCACCGGCCCGATGCGCTGGTGCTCGACATCATGATGCCCGGTGCGCTTGACGGCCTGCAGGTGCTCGATAGGGTGAAGGCCGACCCCGATCTCAAGAGCACGCTGGTGGCGATGGTCACGGCGCGCGGCCAGGCGGCTGACTACCGGGCGGGCCAGGAGCATGGCGCCGACGCCTACTTCATCAAGCCGTTCAGCCCGCTGCAGGTGGTGAACTGGCTGCGCGAGAAGCTCAAATGACGACGGTCCAGCATTTGCGTATGGCGTCCGCTGGCGGCGACGCGCAACCCATGGTCGTCAGCGACGAGACCTCGTTGAAGCACCAGTTGGCCCGTTACGCCGAAGATTTTCAGGAGCTGCAGGGGCGCTACGGCGACCTGGAGCGGCGCCATGCGCTGCTCAGGGCCTCCTACCAGAGACTCAGCGAGGCCGGCGCGATCCTGGGCCGGGAGAGCAGCGTGCCCAAGGCGCTGTGCCTGGTGCTCGGGTCGGACGGTCGACTGGAGGGTTTTAACGCCGCCGCGCGCACCGCCTTGCAGTTGGGCGAGGGGGGTCCGATCCCGGTGGAGCAACTGCTCGCATCCTCTTGCCTACCGCAGTTGCAACGCATGCTCGAGGGCCTGTCCGGTGCAGACCCGGTGTGCGCTGCCGCTGAACTGATGATGCATCCCCAAGGCGATCCCGCTAGCGCCAGGCTTTTTTTCGTTCAGGTGCTGCCGCTGCTCGCCGAGTCACAGCGCCGCCTAGCCTGGGTAATGCGCGATATCGGTGCCGCTGACAGTCCGCACGCTGGCGCCGAGATCGCGCGCAAGCTGCACCGCGGCGCACTGCTGTGCGACGCCAGTGGCCTCGTGATCGCAGCCGACCACGACTTGGCGGTGGTCGGCGCAGACGAGGGGCTGCCAGCGCGCCTGACCGACTTTCTGCCATCGGTGCAAGCGGGCGACGGATTCGAGCCGTCCATCTGGACCGCACTGCAGCGCGAGGGCTATTGGCGTGGCCAGACAACGCTGCTGGCCGGCGCGCACGCAGAGCCCGTGTGCGTGTCAGTCTGCGTTAGCGCCATCGCCGGGGCGGACAACGCGCCGCCGATTTTTGTGGCGGTGTTCAGCGACCAAGCGGCCCTGCGCGGCGCCGAACTGGCGCTAATGGACACCTCGAGCCACGACCCTCTGACCGGTTTGCCCCAGCGGGCACTGTTTGACCAAAGGGTGGCGCAGAGGATCGCGGCGGCACGGTGCGGCGGTGAATCCGTTGCCATGCTGTCGGTGCTGCTCGACCGGATGCAGTGGATACGCGATACCGAGGATGTGGGTGTCGCCGAGACGGTGCTGCACGGCGCCGTTGCGCGCCTGCAGGAATCCGTTCGCGGTTGTGACAGTGTCGCCAGCGCCGGGGCCGATTGCTTTGCGGTCCTGCTGGTCGGTTTGCGCAGCGAAGCCGAACTGGCGTTGGTCGCGCAAAGAATGATCGACCTGATGGGCCAGCCCTTTGCGCTGCGCAAACTGTCGCTGGTGGTAGGCGCGAGCATCGGTGGCGCCATGTTTCGCGGGGACGGTGTCGATGGCGCGACGCTGCTGGCGAGCGCAGCCGACGCCATGGCGCTGGCGCGCAAGGCAGGCTCAGGGCGTTACCGTAGTGCGTCGCAGCCTCCGGCCGCATGAAGCGCGGCGCAGCCGCAGCCGGGTTTGCAAGCCCTGGGCTAAACGGCCTGTACGCGCTGCTGCCCCGAAAGTTTGTCCTGCCCGCGCTGTGGGGCGCCACGCTGCTGCTGATCGCGGCGGTGGCGCTGATCGCTTGGCATGCGACGCAAGATATGGTGCAGCGCCAACAGGCCGAAATCCAGGGCACGCTGTCGAACCTGACGCGTGTGCAGGAGGAACGTACCTCACGCATACTGGCTGCGGCCGACCAGACGCTGGGCTTGCTCAGCGCGCGCTATGTCGCTGAGGGCCCTGGCCTGAACCTGAGGGCCATGGTCGAGCAGGGCGTGATCGACGCACGCCTGTACGAGCAGGTCGGGATCATCGACGCCAACGGCTTGTTGCAAGCCAGCAGTGTTCCCTTTGCCAAGGGGTTCGACGTGTCGGACCGCGAACACTTTCAGGTTCACCGCGATGGCAACTCTAGCCAGATGCAGGTATCCAAACCGGTGCTCGGAGGCACGCCGAAGCAGTGGACCATCGCGTTAACCCGGCGTATCTTCAAGACCGACGGCAGCTTTGGCGGGGTCGCGGTGGCATCGATCAGAAGCAGCACCTTCACCCGTTTTTTGGCCGAACTCGATTTGCCGGCCAACAGCGTGGCGGCTTTGATCGGTCAGGACGGCGTCTATCGGGCGCAGTCGATGCAGGGATCGGAAGATTACGGCCCGACCATAGCGTTGGCATCCTTTTTTCGACAGCCGATGGTTGAGGGAGCGACGCATGTGTTGCTGACCGCGCCCATCGGTGACGGTGCTATCGAACATCTGGTCGCCTATCGCCAGGTGCCGGACTACCCGTTGCTGGTGGCCACCGCAATGTCGACGAAGGCGCTGCGCGACATGACGGTCGCCAGCCGACAGGTGCTCATCTGGCAGGCGACGGCACTGGTCATTCTGATAGCGCTGTTGGCCGCACTGATGTCGATCCACCTCAAGCGCATGTATCGGGAGATGGTCATGCGCGAGCACTTGGAGTCGGTATTGCGTCGCAGCGAGGAGCGGCTTGAAATGGCCATGGACGGTGGCGCGCTCGGCATATGGGATTGGAACCTGCGCGACCGGGCCGCGTCCCACAGCGCGCAGGTCAACCTGATGCTGGGCTATCGGGCCGGCGAGATCAACCTGGCCGACAGCGCTGCTGCCGACCTGGTGCATCCTGAGGATGCCGGCGCGGTGCGTGCCGCCCTGCTGGGCCACCTCAAGGGGGAGACGCGGCACTTCTTCGTCGAATTCCGGATGCGTCACAAGAGCGGCCAGTGGGTCTGGATCAGCACGACCGGCGAAGTGCTCGAACGTGACGGACTGGGCCGCGCGGAGCGGGTCTTGGGCATCGTGCGCGATGTCACGGCCAAGGTCGTCGTGGCGCAGGCCCTGGCCGAAAGCGAGGAACGTTGGAAAGGCGCCCTCAACGGCGCTGACGAAGGCATATGGGACTGGAATGTCAGCGATGGCAGTCGCTACGCTTCGGATCGCTTCGTCGCCATGCTGGGCTACCCATTCAGCGGCGAGGGCCCGGACTTGTACGACATGGTGTCGCTGCTCCATCCGGATGACATCGACCAGGCCCGTCGCCAGATGCAACTGCATTTCAGGGGCGAGAGCGATCATTACTTTCAGGAAATGCGGCTGCGCTGCAGGGATGGTTCGTACAAGTGGACATCGGTCCGGGGCCGCGCGATACGCGGCGCTGGCGGTCAGGTGGTGCGCGTCTCGGGATCGGCCCGCGATTGCAGCGAGCAGCGTATGGCACGCGATCAGATAGAGGACCGCAGCGCGCAACTCGACGCCATTTTTTCGCTGAGCACAGACGCTTTCATCTCCTTCGACCGTGGCATGCGGGTGAAGTACACCAACCCGGCCTTTGAGTTGCTGACCGGATTGGCTGGGTCGGCGGTGCTGGGGCTTGAGGAAGACGCTCTCGCACAAATGATGAATGCGCGTTGCACTGCCGAGCAGCCTTTCGATGGCTTTCCTATGTTGCGCAGATTGCACCATGACCCGCAACCGAAGCATCGCAAGCGGATTGAAATCGCCGGGTCACCGAGACGCATGTTGGAGTTGAGCCTGAGGACCAGCGACTCGGCCACCGTGGCGCAGATCGTTTACCTGCGCGATGTCACGCATGAAACCATTGTGGAAAAAATGAAGAGCGAATTCCTGGCAACGGCGGCGCACGAGTTGCGAACGCCGATGGCGGGCATACTGGGATTTTCCGAAGTGCTTCTCACGCATGATCTCGGTGACGAGCAGCGTAAAGAGTTCCTGAACATTATCTTGAGGCAGTCCTACCAGATGAAGGCGATTCTGGACGAATTGCTGGATCTGGCCCGCATCGAGGCGCGCCGGGACAAGGACTTTGTAGTTGTCGACGCTGATCTGCGGGTGCTGGTGCACGAGCTGATTTCCGGATTCAGCCTGCCACCGGCCCGACTGGCGCCGAGCGTGGATTTGTCGGCGACGCCGTGCCGCGTCGACCTGGGCAAGGCCAGGCAGGCGATCTTGAATGTGCTGTCCAACGCCTACAAATATTCGCCGCCCGGAACGCGCATCAACATCACGGCGACGGCATCCTGCAACGCCCTCGGCAAGGACCTGGTGGGTCTGTGCATCCGCGACGAGGGAATTGGAATGCACAGCGAGGTCGTCGCGCGCATCTGCGAGCGTTTCTTCCGGGCCGATCGCTCCGGCGCCACCCCCGGAACCGGGCTGGGGATGAGCATCGTGAAGGAAATCATGGACTTGCACGGTGGTGAACTGGTGGTAGACAGCGCGCCAGGGCTCGGTACATCGGTGAGCTTGCTGTTCCCTGCCGCTGATGGCACGACGATGCATGCGGGCGCAAGCGCCCTGCAGGTCGCGGCGCTTGAGCGGCATATCGGATAGGACGGCAACACCATGGACCTATTTGTGGCCAACCGGCCAAGCGCGCTGATTGTCAACGACCGGCATCTCGTCGCCCCGTGGATTCCTGCTGCCTTGCGCGAGATATGCGATCTGCATGTGGCCGACGATGTCGATGATTTGCTGCGCATGGTGGGAGCGTGTTGTACGCCCAAGCTAATTGTTTTGGATACCCAGCTTCCCGACGTTGACGGCTACGCGATTTGCCAGAAACTCAAGAGCGACCCGGTCACCTGGCATATCCCGGTCGTGCTGCTGGGCGACCCGCATGCTGGCGAGCAGGCGGAGTTGCGCGGCTTCGACTGCGGCGCGACCGACTACATCCAGTTGCCGGTCAGCCCTCAAGTGTTCCTGGCGCGCATGAAGGTGCAACTGGCGCAGCACGCAAACACGGACCTGATGCGCAAGATCAGTGACGGCCTGGAACAGGCGGTTGCCCGACGGACCGAAGAGATGATTGCGGTGCAGGACTTCACCATCCTGGTCATGACCTCGCTGGCGCAGACGCGCGACTCCGAGACCGGAAACCACATCCGTAGAACCCAGCACTATGTGCACGCGCTAAGCCGAA
Organism: uncultured beta proteobacterium; assembly: GCA_903885415.1. GTDB lineage: Bacteria > Pseudomonadota > Gammaproteobacteria > Burkholderiales > Burkholderiaceae_C > CAISIP01. The sequence goes on along the minus strand of CAISIP010000064.1, from coordinate 1,128 downwards.
AACTGCAGTCGCATCCGCGCTTTGCCGCGCTGCTCAGCGACGCGTATATCGAGCTGCTGCTCAAATCGGCGCCGATGCACGACATCGGAAAGGTCGGCATACCCGACCGTATCCTGCTCAAGCCCGACCGTTACGAGCCCGCCGAAATGGACATCATGAAGACCCATGCGGTGCTGGGACGTGACGCCATCGAGTACGCCGAAAACCTGCTCGGCCACCGAATCGCGTTCCTTACTGTGGCCAAGGAAATCGCCTACTCGCACCATGAAAAATGGGACGGATCGGGTTATCCGCAGGGTCTGTGCGGGGAGGAGATACCGGTATCGGCGCGCCTGATGGCGCTGGCCGACGTGTACGACGCGGTCATCAGCCGGCGCGTCTATAAAGTCGCAATGCCGCATGAACGCGCGGTCGACATCATCTCGCAAGGCCGTGGCGAGCACTTCGACCCCGCCATGGTCGACGCGTTTATGGACATCGCCGAGGAGTTCCGGGCCATCGCGACACGCTTTGCCGACTCCGACGACGACCTGCAAAAGAAGGTCGACTATCTTGCGTTGGCCACTGAGTCCCTCCCCACCGGGGACTAAGGCGCAGGATTTTCCGGCTATTGGGGCATGCGGCACAGAAACGCAGTATCCCAAGACCCAAGCTGCATTTGCCGACAAGAGACGCGGCTCAATGCTGCTAAGTACGGTATCTAATTCGGGAATTTGGTCGGGGTGAGAGGATTCGAACCTCCGGTCTCTACGTCCCGAACGTAGCGCTTTACCTGACTAAGCTACACCCCGTTAGGTTTGCCAATGCCGGTGCAACGCAGGCGCCTAGCAATGAAAACCAAGCTGGATATTGTAACAAAGCCGCTTGCCGACGAGGCCTTGGAGGCCTGTCGGGCGAAGGGCCATAATCGACGCAAACCCGAACAGGTACTTAGAAGAGGCATCGTGACCAAGTCTTTCCCATTCGCAGTTGTAATAGTCCTTGCTGCGCTCGCCTTGGCTGCGTGCGGTGGCGGCGACGACGCGCCGGCCAATGCGGCGTCATCAGCAATCGCCCCCGGCTCCCAGCCCGCCGGTGGCACTGGCGGACCCGACCCGGGCGCTCCCGCAGGTGACTCCATGGGCAACT
>CAISIP010000063.1 GCA_903885415.1 uncultured beta proteobacterium | reverse complement strand
GCGATGCCGGAGACGGCGATAGGCCTTTTCCCCGACGTCGGGGGCGGCTGGTTTCTGAGCCGATGCAAAGGCCACTTGGGAGAATACCTGGCGCTCACCGGCGTGCAGATCGGTGCGGCGCAGGCGCTGGCGGCCGGACTGGCCGATGTAGGCCGGGACTCGGGCGACCTGAACGCGCTGTGGGATGGTCTGGCGCACTGGCCTTTGGTCAGCGGCCCAGCCGGGTCAGCGGCCGAGCATTGGCTCGCCGGCAAGGCCCTGCCGAGGAACGACCACCGGGACTGGCCCTCTCCCGCAGTGGATCGCCACTTCGGGCTCGCCAGCGTTGCCGGGATCATCGCCTCACTCGAAGCAACGGCAGGGTCAGACGCATGGGCGAACGACACCGCGAAGGCGCTGCGCAAGCAAAGCCCCTTGATGCTGTGTGTCAGCCTGGAGCAAATCCGCCGCGCACGCAAGCTCGGACTGGAAGACGCCTTAAGGATGGAGCGCGACCTCGTGCGCCACTGCTTTCACACCGTGCATCTGGGCCGCTATGGCGCCGCCGGAGAAACCGTCGAAGGCATACGCGCATTGGCGGTTGACAAGGACCGCTCGCCGAAGTGGAACCCGCAGCGCATTGAGGACGTCACGCCCCACATGGTCGACCCGTTCTTTCGCAGTCCTTGGCCCGCGAGCGGACATCCGCTACGCGACCTGGCCTGAGCCTACAGGCGCTTGGCTGCGCTCAGCTCTGTGCGACGAACTGGGCGAAACGCGCTTTGACGCCGTCCATGGCCTCGCGCGTGAGCCGGTTGCCATACTGGCTCACGACCACCGCTGCAGCCTGATTCGCCAGCCATGCGGCCTGGGCGTGGCTGTGGCCATGGGTCACCGCGTACATGAATGCGCCGGCAAACATGTCGCCCGCGCCATTGCTATCGATCGCCCGAACGCTGGCCGCAGCTACCGCCGTCTGCCGTCCGCCTTCGAGGACCAGGCAGCCCTGGGGACCGCGGGTGAGGCACACCGTGCGTGCCAACTGGCCGATCTGCTTGCACACGGCCGGCAAGTCCTGCGAATCGCACCAGACCTGCGCCTCCTCCTCGTTGCAAAACAGGTAGTCCAGGTCGTCGCCGATGATCGCTTCGAGGCCTGCTCGGCAAAAGCGAATCATGCTGACATCGCTGAGCGTGGTGGCGAGCCGGACGCCGGCGCTGCGGGCTATCCGGCGCCCGCGCAGTGCCGCGTCCAGTCCGGTGGGCGACGCGGCGAGGTAGCCCTCCATGTAGTAGAGCTTGGAGCGCACGATTTCCTCTTCGCGCAGCGCGCTGTGGTCCAGGTCGGCGGTGGCGCCCAGGAAGGTGCTCATGCTGCGCTCAGCGTCGGGCGTCACCATCACCAGGCAACTGCCGGTGTCGCCGGCGGCGAATTGGCCTGCGGCGAGATTGCTCGCGACGCCGTTGTCGATCAGGTCCTGCAGGTAGAAGGCCCCGAGCGGGTCGGCGCCGACCCGGCAGGCATAAAAGGCCATGCCACCGAGCTGCGCCAGCGCGACAACCGTGTTGCCAGCCGATCCGCCGCCGGTGCGCCGGGTCGCAAAGCCTTCCAGGTGCCCAAGCAGTTCAGCGCGCCGCGGCGCGTCAATCAGCGTCATGTGGCGCTTGTCGACACCCATCGCCTTGAGCTGATCGTCGGAGACCTCGTATTCGGAGTCGACCAGAGCGTTTCCGATGGCGTACAGATCGTGGTGGTGCATGGGTCTATTGCAGTGGGTTGGAGATGACGCAGGCTGTGGCGGCGAGCGCTCATTTTAGGAGACGGGCAACCGGCCGCAGACCGCGGACCCGACGCCACCACGGCCGACGCGTCGGCGTAGGCACCGACTGTGCCAACATAGGCCATGGAAAAAGAATACGACCTGATCGTCTTTGGCGCCACCGGCTTCACCGGTAGGCTGGTGGCAGATTATGTGAACCGGATCGTCGCTGCCGGCGAGCCGCTGCGCTGGGCGATGGCCGCCCGCAGCCTGGACAAGCTGGCACAGGTCCGCACACAGATTGGCGCACCACCGCAGCTTGCGCTGATCGCTGCCGACGCCTGCGACGCACGAGCGATGGCCGAGTTGGTCGCCAAGGCCAGGGTCGTGATCACCACGGTCGGCCCCTACCAACTGCACGGCGAGGCGCTGGTGAGCGCATGCGCGCACGCGGGAACCGACTATGTGGACCTGTGTGGCGAACCGGTCTGGATGGCGCGCATGATACCGAAGCTGCAAGCTGCGGCCGAAGCCAGCGGTGCGCGGATCGTATTTTCCTGCGGCTTCGACTCGATTCCCTTCGACCTCGGCGTGCTGTTCCTGCAACACGCTGCGCAGGAACGCTTCGGCCAAGCCCTGGCACGCGTCCACGGGCGCGTTCGCGTGATGAAAGGTGGCGTCTCAGGCGGAACGATCGCGAGTGCGTTGGCGACGATCGAGCAGATCGGGCGCGATACGCGGCTCGCACGCATCATGGCGGACCCCTTCGCCCTGACACCCGGCTTTCGCGGCCCGGCGCAGCCAGACGGCGAGTTGGCGGCCTATGACGCGTTGGCCAAGTCCTGGAGCGGGCCGTTCGTGATGGCGGTGATCAACACCAAGAACCTCCACCGGAGCAACTTCTTGCTCGGCCATGCCTGGGGCCGCGACTTCTGCTACGACGAGCGCATGCTCAGCGGCGACGGGGAAACCGGCAGGCGCCGCGCCGTTGCGATGCAACGCAAGGCGCGGCTGCAGGCGATGCTGCTGGGCTTCGGGCCGACGCGGGCGCTGCTGCGGCGCTACGCGTTGCCCAAACCCGGCCAGGGCCCGAGCGCGCGGCAGCGCGAGACCGGCTGCTACGAGTTGCTGTTCATCGGCCAGGGGCGCGACGGCCAGGTCCTGCGCGCGGTGGTCACCGGCGACCGCGACCCTGGCTACGGATCGACCGCCAAGATGCTCGCACAAAGCGCGCTGTGCCTGATGCGCGATATACCGCGATCCTTAACGCGCGGTGGCGTATGGACGCCGGGCGCGTCGATGGGCCTGGCGCTGATTGAGCGCCTGCAGCAACACGCGGGACTGCGCTTCGTTATCGAGGGATGAACAGACTGCCGCCGCGCATGGGCCCTACCGCCCTGCGCCGGCGCTGATGAGCAGTGCCAGTTTTTCCCGCAGCACGGTGGTTGACAGGGCCATCGCGCCAGCGCTTGGCAACCAGGCACGGATCGGGTCCAAGCTGCCGCTGGCTTGCCCCATCGGGGCCGCCATGACGGTGAAGCCGGCCTGTTGAAAGTGCAGCATGCTGCGCGGCATATGCCAGCTGTCCGTTACCAGCGCAATCCGCGTCACGCCCTGGGCTGACAGCAGTTTGTAACTCAGCAGCGCATTCTCCCGGGTGTCGCGGGACTCGCTCTCCTGCCATTGAAGGCTCAGGCCAAAAGCCTCTTCAGCGACTCGCGCCGCAACCGCCGCCTCGGACGGGGCGCCATCCTTGCTGCCCCATCCCCTGCCGCCGGTATAGAGGATCGGGATGCCGGTTGCACGGGAAAGCTGCATCCCCTTGCGCAACCGGTCCAGACCGCCGCGCTGCAATTGCGCCACTCCGTCAGGAAAGTCCATGTCGACTCCGGCACCCATCACCACAATGGCCTGCACCTGCGCGGCGCGGATCTGTTGGACATCGGCCATCGGGAAGGACGGTAACAAAGCGCGACTGAGCCAGAAACTCACCGCGCTGCAACCGACCAACCAGAGCAGCGCAACGCCAACGCCAATCAACCACAACCCACCGCGGCGGCGCCGCGCAGCCAGCCACAGACCCGATACGATCAACAGCAAAAAAACAGTGGGCGGCATGACCAAGGCGGTCAACACGGGTTTGAGTTCTGCAAGCATTTCGGTACCTGTCAAGCGGGATGTGATGGTGCCAAGCGCGGTTGGCCGAATCAAAAGGGCTACCGGCGCAGCGCGGTTCAGGGCATGTACTGCCCGCCGTTGACCTCGATAACCTGCCCGGTCACATACCCCGACAGGCGCTCGGACGCGAGATACAGGAAAGCGCCCACGCATTCGTCGACCGTACCCAAGCGACCCATCGGAATCGTCTGGCGCATGGCCTCAAGTTGTTCAGGCGTCGAGAACTTGTCATGAAAGGGCGTGGTCACGACACCCGGCGACACCGCGTTCACCCGAATGCCGCGCCCAACCAGTTCCTTCGCAAGTCCTTTGGTCGCGGTGCTCACAAAGCCCTTGGACCCTGCGTACAGGGCGGCGCCCGGGCCACCACCGTGGCGCGCCGCGATGCTGGTCAGGTTGATGATGCTGGCGCCATGGTGCATGTGGGGAACGGCGAATTTGGTGCACATCAGCATCGAGCGCACGTTGAGGTTAAAGATGTCGTCGAGCACCTCGTCGCTGATCTCGGTTATGGGTACGCGGCGCACCAGTGCGCCGGCATTGTTGATCAGCACGTCGATGCGCCCGAAGCGCTCGACCGCGGCCTTCACCACCCGTTCGCATTCGGCGGTCTTGCGCAAATCACCTTGGACCTGCAGCGCTTCTCCGCCCATCCGTCTCACCTCCCTGGCCACCTCGGCGGCGGCGTCTGAGGAACTGTGGTAATGCACGACCACCCTGCTGCCAAGCGCGCCAAGCGCCTTGGCACAACCGGCGCCGATACCGGTAGACGCACCGGTGATCAGCACCACTTTGGCCTTGAGATCGTCCATAAGGGGTTCCTTTGTTATTTTGCCGTGGGAGCGGCCGGGGCCGGCACGCCGCCTGCCTGGTGGCAGTTGCACAGCATAGTCCAAGCCGCGGCAACAGCCCGAGCGGGCGCACTAGGAAGACCCGGCGGGAAGACCCAGCGCAACCCTGAAAGCGCCACGGCTATGATGCGCGCTTGTCTTCCCCCGTCGGAAAGTGGTGCCTCGCATGCGACTACCTAGCCTAGCCATCGCCCGATTGCTCGGGGCAGCAACGCTGGTCCTGGCGGGGGCGGCCCAAGCCCAATGGAATGCGGAACCCGGACTGGTGCTGGTCGGGAAAGTGGTCACCATGAACGACGCCGGCGAGGTGTTTCCCAATAGCCGTGTCTGGCTGGCCAACGGAAAGATTATGGCGATCGCGCGGGCGGGAGAGGCCTTGCCGGATGCGGCAAGGGATGCGCCGGTGGTCGACAGCAAGGGGGTGATCTACCCTGGAATCATCGACCTGCACAACCATCCCGAATACGCCATCTATCCGCTGATGCCGATACGCCGCAAGTACCAGGACCGTTACGAATGGCGCTGGTACGACGAGCACTACAACAAGCGGATCACCTATCCGCAGGAAGTATTGACCCGTCCGTATTACCTGGACCTGGGCATCGAAATAGGGCGCTATGGCGAGTACAAGGCATTGGCCGGCGGCACCACCTCGCTGCAAGGCGGCCGGGTGAACCTGGCTTACTCCAAGGAGGAATGCCTGGTGCGCAACATTGAGAACTCGCCGGTCGAGAACCGACTGGCGGCCAGCCGGGTAGACATTGGACGCAGTGCCAGGGAGTGGGCCGATATGCTGGCAGAGCGGCGAAAGGGCCCACTGGTGATCCATCTGGCCGAGGGTCCCTCGCAGCGCATGGCCGGAGAATTCAATGCGATCAAGGACAGCAATTTGCTCGGCCCTGAACTGATCGCGATCCATGGTGTCGGCTTGACCGAGCCGCAACTCAAGGAAATGGCCGGCGCAGGCGCCAAGCTGGTCTGGTCGCCATTGTCCAACTTCATGCTGTATGGCAAGACCGCCAACGTAGAGGCGGCGCGCCGAGCGGGCCTGTCGATCAGCCTGGCGCCAGACTGGGCGCCGTCGGGAAGCAAATCGAGCCTGGGCGAACTCAAGGTGGCGGACTTGGTCAACCGACATGCATTGGGGAGCCTTTTTTCCAACCGGGAACTGGTCGAGATGGTGACGCGAAGACCCGCCGATGCTATGGGCTGGAGCAAGCGCCTGGGCCAGATCGCCGAGGGCTATCTGGCCGATGTTCTGGTCCTCGACGACAAGCACCCGGACCCCTACCGCAACATGATCGTGGCCATCGAGGAAAACATTCAGCTGGTCGCGGTGCGCGGCGAGCCTCTGTACGGAGACCTCGATCTGCTCAAGCTCGCGCGATCGGGCGCCGACGATATCGAGACCACGTCCACCTTCAGAGGCAAGCGCAGCAAGGCGATGACGCCGAACTGCCCGGCAACGAGTCTGCCGCGCATGGGCGTGGCGCAGACCATAGCGCGCCTACAGCAGGCCCTGAAGTTCGACCCCGCAGAGCTGGCCTCCAAACTCAGCGTGGATCAAGCGGCCAAGGACTTCACCCAGTGCGGTCTGGCCGCGCCCGGCGCTGTGCTGACGACGGCGGACAGCAAACGCCTGCTGCAGTGCCGCTTCGGGCTGCCGTTCGAGACGACCCGGCTGAGCCCCCTGGTCACCAATGAGGACCCGGAGTTCTTCGCGCGGCTGCTCAAGAACCCCAACCTGCCGAAGTACCTGCAGTCCTTGCCGACTTACTACCGGCACTAATGGCTATGCCAGACGGGCCGAGGGCAGATAGCGCAGCGACGCTCGCGCTGCGACGTCAGCGCCAAGCATCGGCAAGGGGATGTCGGGCTGGGGCCGTTCCTGGATGGAGTGCGCAAGAAGCCCTTTTAGGCCTTTACATCGACGTGCTGACCCTTGGCTTTCACCGGTTCGTTCGCATGGCCGCTAGCGGCCACGGACACCCTGTTGGCGTGTGCGTGGCCTGGCACCTGCCTGAGTTCTTTGCGCTGCGACTCGAGGGCCTGTATGGTGTCGGCCCGCGTCTCCTTGGGTGGCTGCGGTACATAGGTGGAAGCGCGAACGGGCGAGACGGCCAAGGCGGACTCCATGATGGTGGCCGCCAAGTGTAAACGCCTGCGCATATGGCTTGGGGAAAACGGCTTTGTCCGCATCGCAAAATCGCAGTGGTTCCTGTTAGCGCGCGAAAAGTTGTTCAACAAGGGTTGATAATCCGGGCGGAAATGTCGCGCCGGTTCAAGCACCTC
>CAISIP010000062.1 GCA_903885415.1 uncultured beta proteobacterium | reverse complement strand
TGCAACATCCAAAGCAAGACGCCTCAGCGTTGAGCAGCAGCGACACTACGGTCGTGGTGCGGTAGACGGTTGCAGAGGCGAACTCATATGCTCACGCATCGGTTCCTCGCTTATGTAAAGTGCCGTGTTTACAAGCCTCAGATCGCTTGAAGATTTCCCAGAGTCTCGCCTTCTTAGCTTGCTCCAGGTCGCGCCTGCTAGCTCGGCGTAATACTGCTTGCCAGTTGGCGTCTTGATGCCAAGCCGAGCCCATCGGCCACTTGCTGATTCGTAAATCGTTCAGCGACCATCTGCCTCATGAGCTCGAGTCTGTACCCAACTCACTCCACCGTGACGCTCTTGGCCAGGTTCCTCGGTTTGTCCACGTCGGTGCCGCGGGCGCAGGCGGTGTGGTAGGCCAGCAGCTGCAAGGGAACCACGTGCAGCAGCGGCGACAGCGCGCCGTAATGCTCGGGCATGCGGATCACGTGGATGCCCGGCGCGCTGTCGATGCGGGTGTCGGCGTCGGCCAGCACATAGAGCACGCCGCCGCGCGCGCGCACCTCGTGCAGGTTGCTCTTTAGCTTTTCCAGCAGCGCGTCGTTGGGCGCGACGGTCACGACCGGCATCGCGCTGGTGACCAGTGCCAGCGGCCCGTGCTTGAGCTCTCCGGCCGGGTAAGCCTCGGCATGGATATAGCTGATTTCCTTGAGCTTGAGCGCGCCTTCGAGCGCGATCGGGTAATGCAGGCCGCGGCCCAGAAACAGCGCGTTTTCCATTTGTGCGAAGTCCTGCGCCCAGGCGATCACCTGCGGCTCGAGGGCGAGAACCGCCTGCAGCGCAGCGGGCAAATGGCGCATCGCCTTGAGGTGCGCGTCTTCCTGCTCCTGCGCGAGTCGGCCCTTGCTCTTGGCCAGCGCGAGCGTGAGCAGGAACAGGCCGGCGAGCTGCGCGGTGAAGGCTTTGGTCGACGCGACGCCGATCTCGACACCGGCGCGCGTGATATAGGCGAGCGCACACTCACGCACCATCGCGCTGGTGGCCACGTTGCAGACGGTCAGCGTGTGCTGCATTCCCAGGCTCTGGGCGTGGCGCAGCGCGGCCAGTGTGTCGGCGGTCTCGCCCGACTGGGTAATGGTGACGACCAGCGTGCGCGGGTTGGGAACCGATTCGCGATAACGGTATTCGCTGGCCACCTCGACCTGGGTCGGGATGCGGGCGATGCCCTCAAGCCAGTACTTCGCGGTGCAGCCGCTGTAGTAGCTGGTGCCGCAGGCCAGTATCAGGACCGAGTCGATGTCGGCAAACACCTCGCGCGCGCGCGCGGACGCGCCGTCAAACAGCTCGGGGACGATAGCGACCACGCCCTCCAGCGTGTCGCCGATAGCGCGCGGCTGCTCGAAAATCTCTTTTTGCATGTAGTGCCGGTAAGGGCCGAGTTCGGCGGCACCGCTGAAGGCCTGCACCGTCTTCAGCGGGCGCTGCGCGGGCGCTGCCGCCTTGCCGGTCCGGTCAAACAACCAGTACTTGCCGAGCTGGATGTCGACCAGGTCGCCCTCTTCCAGGTACACGATTTGGTCGGTCACGCCGGCCAGCGCCATGGCGTCGCTGGCCAGAAAATGCTCCTGCGCGTCCTGGCCCACGCCCAGTATCAGCGGCGAGCCGGCCCGGGCGCCGATCAGGCGCTGCGGCTCGTCCTTGCAGAACACCGCGATGGCGTAGGCGCCCCGCAGCTGGGCGGCTGCCTGCTGGACGGCTTCGAACAGGTCGCCGTCGTACAGGCTATCGACCAAATGCGCGAGCACCTCGGTATCGGTCTGGCTCTCAAACAGGTAGCCGCGGCGCTGCAGCATGGCACGCAATTCGTCGTGGTTTTCGATGATGCCGTTGTGCACCAGCGCGATGCGCC
>CAISIP010000061.1 GCA_903885415.1 uncultured beta proteobacterium | reverse complement strand
TCTCATGCTGGCCTTCCTGGAACTGAACGCAACCTGAACTTGGAATGCCAGACGGGGTTGTTTCCACTTGCGCGGATTCTAGTCGCGGCGACGGCGTCAACCTCCCGAGGCCGCTTGCAAAATGGACGGCCCTAAGCTTTGGGTCCGTGAACCGCTGCGCCTTTGGGCGCGACCGGGGCAGCTGGTAAATTGCGTCCGAGGACCTCCAGCGTGATCGAGCTCGCACGCGAGGTGGCTGGCGCACGGTCGCGCTGAGCACTGCGCGTCTTCACCGGTTCGGGCTGTGGACTTGCAGCCGGTTCCTGTTGCGCTGACTACCGCCCTCAGGGTGCGACATGCTGCCAGTAACGCGCAGACTGCGTGCGCTCGCAGTGCACTTGCTGCGGCTGCACCGACCGCCACAGCGCGGCACCACAATGCGGCGAATCGATCACCACAATGCCACGCTCGCGGTAGCGCTGCATCGGCGCCGGCGCAGGGTGGCCAAAGCGGTTGCGGTAGCCCGCCTGTACCAGCGCAACGCGCGGTGCGACCGCGTCAAGGAACTCCCCGCTGCTTGAGCTTCGGCTGCCATGGTGCGGCACCAGCAGCAGGTCGGCCCGCAGAGCGGCCCCTGAGGCCACCAGCGCATGCTCCTGCGGCGCTTCGATATCACCGACCAGCAGCGCCACCCGTGGCGGGGTGCCCGACTGGCTGGCGATGCGCAACACGCAGGAAAGCGCGTTGGGCCTGGGGTGCTCCGCGTAGTCGGCCGGCTGCGGGTGCAAAACCGAAAATTCCACGCCGTCCCAGTTCCAGCGCTGGCCGGCCTGGCAACGCTGGACCGTGCGAACCGACTGCAGCACGTGCTCGCCTTCAATGGAGCTGAGCAGCTCGGCCTGCGGCTGCATGGCCAGCACCGACAGCGCGCCGCCCGTGTGGTCGCTGTCGCGATGGCTCAGCAGCAGCCGGTCGAGCTGCACGCCCAGTGCGCGCAGCAACGGAACCAGTACCCGGTGCCCCGCATCGCTGTCCAGCGAATACCGCGGCCCGGCGTCGTAGAGCAGCGCGTGGCCAGCGGTACGCACCAGCACCGCGTTGCCCTGCCCGATATCAGCGGCCAGCAGATCGAACTCGCCGACCGCAGGGCGTGGCGACTGCCACAGCAGCAAGGGCAGCAGCAGGGGCAGCCCGGCCAGTCGAAGCGTCCAGGGCAGCCCCATGGCCAACAGCATGCCGCCGAGCAGGCCCGATGCGCCGACCCACCAAGGCGAGCGCGCCACCGCAAGCGTTGCAAAGGGCCACTGCGCCAGCCATTGCAAGAAGATACCCAACGCGTCGACCGCCGTAGCCGCCAGCAGCCACAAGGGCGTGGCCACAACGCCGAGCATCGCCAACGGCGTGATGACCAGCGTCACCCAGGGAATCGCCAGCGCGTTGGCCACCAGCGCCACGACAGACACCTGCCCGAACAGCACCAATGTCAAGGGCGTCAGCGCCATCGTGATCAGCGCCTGTTCGCGCAGCGCGGCCCGCAGACGCGCGACGACCGCTGCCGCTGGCGTTGCGCGAGCCGCAGTGTCGCCAAGGTCTGACGCGAACAACACGCCGACAGCGACAAAGCTGAGCCAGAAGCCCGCCTGCGTCAGCGACCAGGGATCCACCGCCACGACAACGGCGCAGACCAGTGACCAGACCGCCGGCCACGGCCAGCGCCGCCCCGACAGCCGAAGCAACCCCGCAGTGGCCAGCATCCAGACAGTACGTTGGGCCGGAACTCCCCAGCCGCTGAACACGGCGTAGGCCAGGGCCAGCACCATCCCACCCAACAGCGCGGCATGGGGAGCCGGCCAGCGCAGGCATAGCCAGGCTGAGCGGCGCCAGGCCATGCCGACCAGCGCGCCGGCCAGCCACGCGAACATGCTGACATGCAGGCCTGAAATGCT
>CAISIP010000060.1 GCA_903885415.1 uncultured beta proteobacterium | reverse complement strand
GAGGTCCAGGCACAGTGCAACGGCTGCGCCCTTGGTGTAGTAGCTGACCGTGAGATTGGGCGAGTTCTCGTCCTGGCGGTAGTACTTCACCCACGCATCGAAACTCGACTGGGCCACCGTCTGCACCAGCCGCCCGGGTGTCTGAAGGACTTGATTGAGCGACTTGGACAACAGCTTCAGATAAGCCGCATCGTCGAGCAAACCCGCACGGCGAAGCAGCAGATCGTCGTAATAGCTGGTGAAGCCTTCAAAAAACCACAGCAGGCTGGTGTAGTTTTCCTGGCCATAGTCGTAGCGGGCGAATTCTGCGGGACGCAGGCGCTTGACGTTCCAGGTATGAAAATATTCATGGGAAATTAGCCCCAGCAATGTGCCGTAACCATCGGACTGTCTGGACGCCGCAGGCGACGGCCCATTTCCCAGCGCAGCATCGGCCAGCCGCGGCAGGTCCTTGCGTCCGCAGATCAGGGCGGTGCTGTTGCGGTGCTCGAGTCCGCCGTAGCCTTCGTCGACGGCATTGAGCATGAAGAGATAGCTCTTGTGCGGCGGCCGGTTGACGGGGCGCTTGCCGCCTGCAGCGCCGTGCCAAAAGCGGATCGTCGACTCACAAATGCGGCGGGTGTCGGCCAGCAGCCTTGCGCCGTCGAACGAGGGCGTCGCCCCGGCCACCACAAAGCGATGACGCACGCCACCGACGGTGAAAGAACCGCTCCACAAAGGCCCCAGTTCGACCGGACTGTCAACCAGTTCGTCGTAGTCATTCGCCCGGTAGATGCCAAAACCGCCACGGTCCAATTCCACTGGTGCCAGTGCACAGGCAGCGTTCCAGTGTGGCAACGCCTTGTGTGCTACCAACTGCATCGCGTGGGTCTGCGACTCCTGGCCGTGCACCCGCAAAAACAAACTCGTCCCGTTGAAGAAACCACGGCCGGCGTCCAGCCACGCGCTGCGCACCGAGTTATCCAAGGCATAGATCTGGTAGCTGAGCACCAGCGGCTCATCGTCGACGCAGGCCACTTCCCAGTTGCACTTGTCGATCTGTGCAGGCACCAGGACACGCTCACCCTGGCGCGCACTCAGCCGCTGCAGGTTCTTTGAAAACTCGCGTACCAGATAGCTGCCCGGAATCCAGACGGGCAGACTCAGCCGTTGCAACAGGGCCGGCTTGGCGACCGTCAGCGTGAGCTCAAACAGGTGCGCATGCAGGTCGTGCATCTCGACCCTGTAGGAGATCGGCGAAGCCCGTTTTGGTGCTGTGCCGCCGCCGGGGGATTTGGCTTTGGAGGCCATGCGGCCCTTGGCGCCTGCCGCGCCCGGGCCCGCTGTGGGGCTACTTGGCATCGGCCAGACGTTTTTCAATCTGCGCGGCGGCTATAGCTCCCGGAACCCGGGTTCCATCGGCAAAAAACAGCGTCGGCGTTCCGCTGATCTTGTGCTTGCGGCCAAACTCTACATTGCGGGCAATCGCGGCCTGATCGCAGCCAGGAGCGGCAACTGGCGCCAGCGCCTGGTCGCGCACCATCCAGTCCATCCAGGCCTTCGAGCGGTCTTTGGCGCACCAGACAGACCTGGATTTTTCAGCGGAATCGGGTCCCAAAATCGGATACAAAAACATATAGACCGTGACGTTGTCAACCTTTTGCAGGTCGCGCTCAAAGCGCTTGCAATAGCCGCAGTTCGGGTCCTCAAACACCGCCAGCTTGCGTTGTCCTTTTCCGCGAACAAGGGTGAATGCGTCCTTCAGCGGTAAGGCATCAAAGTTCACGGCCAGCAGCTTGTCGATACGCTCTTCGGTCAGGTTGCGCCGCTGTCGGGTATCGATGATCGTGCCTTCAATTAGGAAATTTCCTTCGGCGTCGGTATAGAAGATCTCAGCCTCGTTGACCCGCACTTCGTACAAACCTGGCACCGCGCTCTTGCTCACTTCGTCGATTTTTGGAAGCTGCGGCATGCGTTCGGCCAGGTTCTTCCGGATGAGCGATTCTTGTGCAATGGCGGACAGACCCGCCGACATGGCCAACACCACCAAGAGACTTCGTAACAGCTTCATATGGTTCTATCCGCGGTGTGGCTGGTGGCGCCAAAGCCAATGCCCATGGCGCGCCTGGCCACCCAGCGTTTGAGCGTATCGCTGCGATCAAAACCGCGCATCCCCCAGTTTCGCACCCGGTGCCAGCCCCCTCCGGGTCGGGCAAAAAGTTGTTGCAGCCCGTCGGTGGCTGTCGCCATGGTAAGGGCATCAGCCTTTCGGGCGCGCTCATAGCGTCGCAGCATGTGTCGGTCGTCGACGGGGCGCCAGTAATCGCGCGCGTGCACCTGCGCGGCCAGTTCCTGTGCGTCGGCCAGGCCCAGGTTCAATCCCTGTCCTGCCATCGGATGAACCACATGCGCAGCGTCACCCGCCAACACCCAGGCCCTTCCATCATTGGTTCCGGACCATTGCCTGGCCACGGCCATCTGCAGCGGCCAGTTCTGGCGCTCACTGACCAGTTCCATGCGGCCCAACTGGCCACTGCTGGCTAGCTGCAGCCTTTGTGCGAAAGACTCTGCACTGCAAGCCAACAAATCGTCGCGAAGCCTGTCGTCGACCGACCAGACCACCGCCATGGTGTTTCCCATCGCGCCGTCCAACGGCAGCAAGCCCAGGATATCGCCAGTTGCGAACCATTGATGCGCGGCCTGCTGGTGCGCCATCTCGCATCGAACCCTGGCGGCAATCGCGGATTGCGCGTAGGGCGTCAGGTCCTGCTCGACACCAAACCGGGTGCGCGCCGCGCTGGATCGTCCTTCGCACACCACCGTAAGCGCTGCGGGGACTGCGCCCGCCAGCAATACGATCCGGGGCTCAAAGCGCAGTGCCTGCGCCAACTGCGACTCTAGGGCCGGCACATCGACAATCCAGGCCAGCGCGCCAGCGCCGCTGCCGGCCGCATTGAAATGCACCCGGGCGGCGCCCGCTTCCTGCACATGCATGTCTAGCACTGCTGTGGCGTGGGAATCGTCAGGCCAGCAGCGCAGGCCTTCAAGCAACTCCTTCGATCGGTGGTTCAAGGCGTAGGCGCGCACGTCATCGCGCTGATTCCCCTGCGCCACGGCCGTCGACACCAGCCCCACCCGCAGTCGCTCACGCGCCAG
>CAISIP010000059.1 GCA_903885415.1 uncultured beta proteobacterium | reverse complement strand
GGCCATTCGGCATGAGTGTTCCAGCCGCCTACGCGCTGGTGGCCCAGCGCTACCAGCACGAGTTTGGCGTCACACCAGAACAGCTTGCGGCGATTGCGGTTGAACAGCGACGGCATGCAGGCCGGCATCCGAAGGCGCAAAAGCGGGAACCGATCACCGTGGCCGATGTGCTCGCCTCGAAGCTTATTGCCACACCACTGCGTTTACTTGATTGCTGCCTCGTGTCGGACGGAGGGGCTGCCGTAGTAGTAAGCAGTCGGACAGCCGCAGCTGACACCCGGGGCAGGGCGGTGGAGGTGATGGGAGCAGGGCAGGGCCATACCCATGAGCACATCGTTGCAGCTCCCAGCCTCACGGATTTTGGCTGCAAAATTTCGTCGGCTCGTGCCTTTGCGCGCGCCGGTGTGACGACGGCCGACATCGACGTCGCGATGATCTACGATTCGTTCACGATCACACTGTTGGTCGAGCTCGAATCAATTGGATTTTTCGAGCGCGGCGAGGCAGGGCCCGCCGCGGAACGCGGCGAACTGGGCCTCGGCGGTAGCCTTCCCTGCAACACCCATGGGGGCCTGCTGAGCTATGCCCACTCGGGGGCCGCGGGTGGCATGTTCCATGTCGTGGAAGCGATGCACCAGCTGCGGGGGACTGCCGCCGCGCGCCAGGTGGAAGGCGCGCGGTTGGCGTTTGTACATGGCGACGGCGGCATTCTATCGGCGCACTGCTCTCTGGTGCTGGGCACCTAGTAATATGACAAAGTCGTTCGCGCAGGCGACCGCTGAGACCCGCCCGTTCTGGGAGGGGTGTGTTATTGGCGAGTTGCGCTACCAGGCGTGCGCCCAATGCGGTCAGGTGCAGCTAATTCCGCACTCCACATGTGCCAACTGCTTTGGCAAAGAACTCATATGGAAGCGCGCGTCCGGCCGCGGCAGGGTACTGAGCCATACGACCGTGCATCGCGCGCCCACGCGCGCATGGCAAGAAAAAGTTCCCTATGTCATCGCGCTGGTGGCGCTGGACGAAGGCTTCCGCCTCATGGTGAATGTCAAGGACGGCACGCAGGTCTCCATCGACCAGGTAGTGCAGATCGGTTTCACTGAAGTCGGGGGCCAGGCCATGCCCCAGGCGGAGGTCCCGTGTTGAAACACGCGATCACCTACACCGACTTCCAGCCGGGCGACGTTCTCGGCGAGGCGGTGACCACCTTCGACGGCAGCATGACACACGCATGGCGTCGAATTTTTGGCAAACCGGCGGGAGGGAGTGACACCGAAGGGGCGGAACGCGCGAGTCTCGCGATTGTCTTGATGATGCGCGCTTACTGCAGCGTCGTCACACCGCGGCCACCGGGGAACGTCCACGCGCGCCAGCGCTTCCATTTGCATGGCGTGCCCCTGCCGGGGGAGTCAATCCGCACCGTTGTCTCATGTTCAGGAAAGGAAATTAAGCGCGAGCGCCGCTATGTCGAATTGCGTACGGAGGGTAGCGGCAATGATGGGCGGCCGCTTTTCACGGGCGACATGACGATCGTATGGGCTCGGTGAATTCCGTCTGCGCATTTGCCACCGTGTCGCTGGTCGTCGATTCTGCGTCGATCCAAGCCTATGCGGAGCTAACCGACGACTTCAATCCCATTCATATCGACCCGGTCTTTGCGGCCACAACACCCATGGGCGGCGTGATTGCACACGGGACCATGTCCATCTGTCTCATCTGGCAGATGCTGCAGAAAAATCTGGGTGCAGATGTCTTCAAGTCGCCAACGCTCGACGTAAGGTTCCTTAAGCCCGTGCGAGAGGGAGAAGTGTTGACTGCAGGCGGCTCACCCAACGCGAGCGCCCCTGGTCTTTTCGATGTGTGGGTGCGGGGTACGGATGGCGGTGATCGAATTGTTGGGACATTGCGGCTTCCGGAGAACGCTCCCGCAGCGCTAATCGAGCGAGCCGACAAATGAGTCGTGAATCTACAAGCGCGCGGACGGAGAGTCCGCAGCTCGTTGGTGGTTCACCATAAGAGAAGCTGTTGGCGCCGTATGCAGTGATGGCGTTGATTCGCCAAGTAGAACAGGCTTTGAGCCGGCGGTCCGACGACGGTGATGGTCTAGGCTTCGTCTACCGCAGTGTGGGCCAGCAGGCGGTCGCAGCGAGGGCGGCAAGAGCACCCCAGGGTCCGGAGACGCTAGCTACTGCGCATCGTGGCCATGGTCACATAATCGTAGGCGACATCACTGTCGAAAGGTTTTTTTGAAGATGCCTAGATCGTGCCAAGCGGTATCACGACCGGAGGAATCATGGTTGCACTGAGTGCGAGCGTCTCGTGGTGGGCGCATGCGGACCCTGCACGACTTGCCATCGTGTTCAAGGATCAGCGCGTTTCGTACGCAGAACTTTATGAGCGCGTTTGCAAGCTTGCCGGCTTTTTGGCCGAACGCGGTGTGCGTCCGGGCGATGTCGTCGCGCTCTTGATGAAAAACAGCAGCGCGTTCGTGGAACTCGCGCTCGCGGTCAGCCATGTGGGCGCGGTGCTGCTGCCGATTAACTATCGGCTGGGGACGGACGAAGTGACGTATATCGTCGACCACTCGGACGCGAAGCTGCTTTTTGTGGATACAGAGCTTGCTGACGCCGCAACCGGTTGTCCACATGTGGTACTCGTGGACGAAGAAGTGCAGCGCAATGGCGGCATGTTGGCCCATGATGGTCAGGCGCTCGCGACGATGGTGGCGAGCACGCCCGAAACGCTGTTCCGCCTGATGTATACATCGGGAACGACAGATCGCCCTAAAGGCGTGATGCACACCTACGCCAACTACTTCTGGAAGTGTGCCGACCATATATCCGCACTAGGCCTGAAGAAGGACGATCGCATTTTGGTCTGCGGACCGCTGTACCACGTTGGCGCGTTCGACCTGCCAGGGCTCGCAGTGCTGATGGTGGGCGGGTGTCTCGCGATTCTGCGCGATTTCGACGAGTGGGCGGTGCTCACCTTCATCGATCGTGAACGACTGACGGGGGCATGGATGGCCCCGGTCATGCTCAATCGCTTGTTGATGGCGGGGGCTGATAGCGCATATGACTTAACGAGCTTGAAATGGATCGTCGGTGGTGGTGATCGCACGCCGGAAGCGCGCATTCGCGAGTTCAAGTCGCTTTTCAAGGCGGCTCGCTACGTCGACGCCTACGGCCTTACCGAGACATGCTCGGGCGACACCATGATGGATGCTGGGCGCGAAATCGACAAGATCGGTTCTGCCGGGAGGGCAGTGGCACACGTCGACATCGATATCCGCGATGACGACGGCCGGTCGGTCGGTGCCGGAGCCACGGGGGAAATATGCCTGCGCGGGCCGAAGGTCAGCAGCGGATATTGGAAGGATCCCGAGCGCACTGCAGCAAGCCGCTACGGCGAATGGTTTCGGACGGGTGACGTCGGCTATCTGGACGACGATGGTTTCCTTTTTCTTACCGACCGCAAGAAGGACATGATCATCAGCGGCGGTGAGAACATTGCTTCATCGGAAGTCGAGCGGGTTCTATACCAAATGCCCGAGGTGCTGGAGGCCGCGGCAATTGGCTTGCCGGATGCGCGCTGGGGAGAGAGGGTGGCGGCCATTGTGGCGTTGAAAAATGGTGCAGTCCTAACGCTTGATGACGTGCGTCGCCACTGCGAAGGAAAGCTTGGGGGGTTCAAGACGCCCAGGCAACTGGTCATCGTCGAAGCGCTACCCCGAAACCCATCGGGAAAGGTGTTGAAGCGCGTGCTGCGTGATGATTTATCAGGGACGGCCGCACAATTTTAGGGCGGCGCGCTGCTTTTCAGGGGCAGGTTTAGCCACCGGGATCGCGGATATAAAGCGCGACTGTGGACCGGTGGCGTTTTGCTGACGGCCCCTTTGCTGGGCGCTGCAATCGCCGTGGCGGCAGATTACTCCAGGCTGTTGCTATGGCTCTACACCCGGCGCGCCATTTCAAAATGCGCTTTTTGAGCTAGCTATTTTCTATCGACGCCGGGGCGTCGGTGGTATGGACCGACCCGGACCGGGAAACGGTGACGGTGGTGCGATGGATCGACGCGGCGCACATCGACGGCTTTTGCGACATTGTTTCAAGGGCCATGGTTCCCAGATCTG
>CAISIP010000058.1 GCA_903885415.1 uncultured beta proteobacterium | reverse complement strand
CTGGCGGAAGCTGTGAGATTCGAACTCACGGAGGACTCACATCCTCGCCGGTTTTCAAGACCGGTGCCTTAAACCGCTCGGCCAAGCTTCCTGAGCGCTAATTTTAGCTGGCGGCCAGCATGCCTTTGGATTCTATGAACGCTACCACCTCGTCGAGCCCGCTTTGGGTGCGCAGGTTGGTCATGACGAATGGTTTGGTGCCTGCGCTGCTGCTGCGCATGCGCACCGTGTCGGCGCGCATCACGCCGAGATCGGCGCCGACGTGGGGCGCAAGATCGGTCTTGTTAATGACAAGCAGGTCGCTCTTGGTGATACCGGGCCCTCCTTTGCGCGGTATTTTTTCGCCGGCCGCGACGTCGATGACGTAGATCGTCAGGTCGCTGAGCTCAGGGCTGAAGGTGGCGGCCAGGTTGTCGCCGCCGGACTCGATGAAGACGATGTCGGCATTGGGAAACTTCTCCAGCATGCGGTCGATCGCCTCCAGGTTGATCGAAGCGTCCTCTCGGATCGCTGTGTGCGGGCAGCCGCCCGTCTCGACGCCCATGATGCGCTCGGCAGGTAGGGCGCCACTTACCGTGAGGATGCGCTGGTCTTCCTTGGTGTAGATGTCGTTGGTGATCGCCACCAGATCGTAGCGCACGCGCATCGACTTGCACAACATCTCGAGCAGCGTCGTTTTGCCGGATCCGACCGGCCCGCCGATGCCCACGCGCAGGGGCGGCAGCTTCTTGAGGCGATGGGGTATGTGGTGCAAGGGGTTCATGCGGCGGGCCTCAGGATCGGAAAAGCCGTGAGTACTGGGTTTCATGCTGTGCGGACAGAATCGCTAGCATCGGCGCGAAGCACTGGCGCCCGTCGTCGGGCAGCGCGATGGCATGGCCTGCCACCTCGGGAATCGCAAGCGCGAGCTGCGCCAGGATGCGCTGGCCCGCGCTTTGGCCCAGCGGCAGCGCCTTGACGGCGGCCTGCACCATGTTCTCGGCCCATCCGAACGCGAAGCTGCCCAGGCAGTCGCGCAGGTCGGCGTCGGTCAGCGACGCTGCAAGCGCGAAAGCCAGCGGGTAGCTCGGCGAGGCGCAAGTCCGTGTCATCGCGTCGAGAGCGGCGTCGCCCTGGTGCTGGTTGCGCAGCCAGTCCATCATCGAGCGGCCCATCTGTTCGGTCTGCAGGCGAAATTCGCTGCTCTCCCGGGTCTGCAGCACCCAGTCATTGAGGCGCTTCACTGCGTCGAGGTCGCGTTCGCGCCAGGCCGCGACGGCCTTGGCGACAACCGCCAGTTCGGCGCGTGCCAGGGTGAGCCGAAGTTGTTCCAGCAGCCAGGCGCAGACCTTGGCTTCGCTGTCGACGCCGCCCCGGTCGATGGCGGCTTCAAGGCCCTCGGAGTAAGAGAATCCGCCGATCGGAAGCGCGGGCGATGCCAGCCAGATCAGCTGGAGCAGGCCGCTGGTGGGCAGGCGCCTTTCAACCACTGCGTCGGGTCCGACCGCCGGCGCAGCCATCAGTGCGGGTGGTCGTCGTTCGCAGTATGGCTGTGGCCATGCGCGTGTCCGTGGTCGTGGTCGTGGCCATGCGGATGCTCGTGGTCGTGTGCATGCGGATGCTCGTGCTCGTGTCCGTGCTCGTGTCCGTGGTCGTGTCCGTGGTCGTGTCCGTTGTCGTGTGCGTGGTCGTGTCCGTGGTCGTGTCCGTGGTCGTGTCCGTGCTCGTGTCCGTGCGCCGTCGGCGTCGGGTCATCGTGCCCGTGCGTATGGGCCTG